>CAMEXG010000010.1 GCA_945947045.1 uncultured Spirochaetales bacterium
ATTTTTTCGAAAGGGATAGATATAATCATTGAGAAAGTAGGGTTCTAGAATGATAGAGAGCAAAAAGGATTTGAAAGAATATATTATGTGCGATGCTTTGGCTTCCAGACGAGAAAACATCAAACCTAGTCTATTCGGTGATGAAGTATGGAAGTTTCAGCGTTTGTTGAGAAAAAGGGAATATGAAATAAATACTCTCCATGGAGTCAAAAAACTCTTTCTATTGCCTATTATTATGGTCGATAAATTTCGCTTTCATCGTTTATCTTTACTCTTAAATTTCACTATTCCTCTTAATGTAGTAGGTCCTGGATTCTCTATTGCACACCCAGGGACAATAGTAATTAATCCTGAAGCGAGAATAGGAAAGAATTGTCGAATACAGACTGGTGTTACAATAGGCTCTACAAATGGCTCTGAGAAGGCTCCGCGAATAGGAGACAATGTCTTTCTTGGAGATGGCTGTAAGCTTATCGGGGATATTACAATAGCAGATGATGTTGCTATCGGAGCCAATGCCGTGGTTGTAAAGAGTATTGATGAGCCAGGCACTACTTGGGGAGGAGTCCCTGCAAGGAAAATCAGTGACAATAATTCTCACTCATGCCTATCTCCACTGATTTTTAATAAAGGCTAAGATAAAAGGACTCCAACTTTTTAGCGGTTTCTTCAATATCGTAGCCACTGTCTTTTACTCTTTTATATGAAAGGGTTCGATTGTAGTCTTTCGAGGATTCGTTAATAGCTTTCAACCATTCACTATTTTTTGAATCCAGGCTTATTCTCTTGATTAGCTCTGGTATTATATCAACTTCATGGGGAATGGAATCGGAAAAGACACAAGAAAGACCAGACGCCATAGCCTCAATTAACACTATACCCAACCCTTCGGAAAAGGATGTAAGTATAAAGATATCGAAGGCCATCAAGATTGATGAAACATCTCTTCTGGAACCAAGAAATAATACATTATCTTCAATGCCCAGAGCTTTTGCAGTCTTTTCCAATGCATCTCTTAAAGGACCATCTCCGACTATTACTAGTTTGCTTTTCTCATTAGTTTTTAAATAATCACTGAATATCTCAAGTGTCCTTTTCTGATTCTTCTGTTCAACAAGCCTTCCTACTGTTCCAATAATATAGTCGTCGTCAGCTAATCCCAGTTCTCTTCTTTTCTCTTTTCTCGTCTCTTCTTTGAAGGCATATTTATCTGTTTCTATTCCGTTCTTTATGACTGAAAAATCCGCTTTATTTCTGTAAAGCCATTCTCCGGCTTTTTTTGAACATGCAAAACGGTAATCAGCATTTTTATACAGATCTTTTCGAAAAAAGAATCTGATCCTTTCTTCCAGAGACTTTTCAATTATTTCTGTGTGGCTATGGGATATTGTAATTCTTCCCATCTTTTTAGCAATGTGAAATGTTTCAGAAGCAGAATCCATAAGATGATCATGTATAATTCTATGCTCGGGATGATTAGACAAAAACTCTCTCAAGGCTTTGTCGTAAGATAATTTGTTGTATCCTAAGAACCTCGGGATTCGATATATCTTGCCACCAAGCTTAATAATCTCTTCTTCGTATGCCGATTCTTCTTCTGCGTGGAGGAGAAAATCAAATTGGACTTTTGTCCTGTCAATGTTTCTGTAGAGGTTCATAATAAGAGTCTCAGCTCCACCTAAGTCCATAGAATAGCTTACTTGTAATATTCTGATAGGGAGAGTTTTATTCATGTTTTCCCCTAAGAAGTAGTTTTATATATTTCTTTAGTCTTCCGACTATAAAAGAAAAGTAGATCAATAAAAGAGGTATATTAAGATTGTCTTTTATCTCTTTTAATTTCACTCCTTTTATTTCAGATACTTCTATATATTCATAGATTATGTTGATTTTATCTTTAAATCCATCTAGTTCCAGAGACTGCTTTGTGCAATATGTAAGGCCTTGAAAGTTTCTTGAAAGAAACTCGTTTGAGATATTATTTGTCAGCCCGTCCTTCAGGTATTTGCATCGATATATGACATGGTTGTACCAACGTATGACATAACCTTCCAAGGCTAGTCTGTCCCAGACAGAGCCCTCCCAGATGAATTTTTCTCCTTCGAACTCAGGAAAAGGGTGAGATTGGAGTATACTTTTTTTATATACTTCAGCCTTGTCTTCTTGAAG
The DNA here is from genome assembly GCA_945947045.1 of uncultured Spirochaetales bacterium. GTDB lineage: Bacteria > Spirochaetota > Spirochaetia > Sphaerochaetales > Sphaerochaetaceae > Ornithospirochaeta. The sequence continues at coordinate 2,170 of CAMEXG010000010.1, forward strand.
CCCCAGTTTTTTTCTTTCTGAGTTTTTCGCATCTATGTATTTGTCATTTTCAGGAATATCCCCAATAGTCCCTTCTTTTCCTATCCATCCTCTTAGTCCTGCCAGACCGGCAAATTTATCTGCTTCTATCTCATTTGTATGTGCTTTGATAAAAGAGATGGCATCGGGGGTCAGATAGTCATCACTGTCGACGATGAAGATATATTCTCCAAGAGAGACTGAGATTCCTTTATTTAACGCTCTGTGCTTACCACCGTTTTCTTGTTTAAAATAGCGTATGGGGAATAGAGTGTTCTCTCTTATCCAATACTTTACAATCGTTTCTGTATTATCAGACGATCCGTCATCAACAATGATCCATTCAAAATCCCTGTCACTTTGAAGACATAGGGATTTATAAAGGTTATTCAAAATATATGCTCTGTTATAGGCAGGTGTCAAAACCGTAATCATCGTTATTATTGTAGATGAATATAAAAAACATGCAATTACATAGGTATTTGAGTATTGTTGGTTTTTGCTCTCATATTTGCTAAAATCTATTGAGAGGAAAAGGTTTTGAAAAAAATAAAAGTACTTCATGTCGGTATTGATACTAGCTTGGGAGGGATAGAGACATATTTATTGAAGATTACTTCCAACTTTGATTTTTCTCGATTTCAATTCGATTTTCTTTCTTTTTTGGGAGATACTCCATGTTTTTATGATGAACTGAGAGCGATTGGAGGTCGTTTTCATTTTATAACAGCCAGAAGGGAGAACCCATTAAAGAGTTGGAAAGAATTAAATGCCCTAATAAAAAGAGAGAAATATGACATCATCCACTGTCATTTAAACTCTCTTTCGTATTCCGATGCCGTTTATGCTGGCTTGAAAAGCGGCGCCAAAGTAATTGTCCACAGCAGAAATGCTGGTTCATCTCATCAATCTTCATCTTCTATCCTGTGTAGAATTAATAAAATCTTTCTTCCATACAATAAACTCACACTACTTTCTGTCTCCGATAAAGCGGGAGAATGGATGTTTGGAGAGAATCGTAAATATAGAGTTCTTAATAATGGTATAGATACAGAAAAGTATAAGTTCTCTCTTGAGAAGAGATCTTCTTTCAGAAAAGAGTTGGGGATAGAAGAAGAGAGGGAAGTGATATTGCACGTAGGCGCTTTTAGAGAGCAGAAGAACCATATTTTATTAATCGATATATTTCAACAATACTCCATATCTCATCCCTCTTCGATTCTTTTGTTAGTAGGAGAAGGAGAGCTGAAGGATGAAATAAAAGGCAAAGTATCATCTTTAGGATTAAATGATAGAGTCTTGTTCTTGGGGCAGAGACTGGATTTGGATTATGTTTTGTCTGGATCAGATAAGTTTTTGTTTCCTTCCCTCTATGAAGGTTTTCCAAATGCCCTCCTTGAGGCGGAGTGTAGCGGTCTGTTATGTGTTTCTTCTTCAACCATTACTAAAGAAGTTATGTTTGATTCTTGCATCTGTCTATCCCTTAATGATTCTCTCTCTGATTGGGCGGATGCTTTATCGAAAGAAAAGATTAAGAATCGTGAAAGATATTGCCATATAATAGAAGAGAAGGGATACGGAGTAAAAAGCGAAGTAAAAAAACTAGAAGACATATATTTAGAACTGTCGGGGGATAGCAATGGCTAGATGTAGAGTAATCGAATACCTGGAAGGATCTCTGTCTGATGGAGGAGCTGAGACACTTGTCAAAGACTATGTCTTATTCCTGGATAAAGATCAATTCGAACCTATTGTCCTGGTGGACTGGGTTTTTCCAGATACTGCCAATTATAAGAGGCTGAAAGATTCCGGAGTGAAGATTGTCTCTATTTATAAGAGTTATTCAATCTTTTATAGAGCAGTCAACAAATTCTTCAGAGAGCAATATATTGACTTCAAGCTAAAGAGAATACTAAAAAAATTGAAGCCGGATGTGATACATATCCATCTTTCTGCTCTTCATCATATAGATAAAATAAAAAGTGACCTGAAAGGCGTAAAACTCTTCTACACTTGTCATAATATGCCTTCAGCTTTCTTCGGTGAAGACAAGAGGGAAGAGGATGCTGCAAAGAAGTTGATAAAAGATAACGATCTCCGTCTTATCGCTCTTCATGATGATATGAAAGAAGAACTAGATGAAGAGTTCTCTGTTTCTAATACGGTGGTTTTAAAAAATGGAATCGACTTATATAAATATAGTCATCCTAGAGTAGATAAAAAAGAGATGCGAAAGAGCCTGAATATCCCTGACAACGCTTTTGTAGTTGGACACATCGGTCGTTTTTCTCCTGAGAAGAATCATAGATTCATTATCGAGGTCTTTAGTATTTTAATAGAGAAAGAACCCAACGCTTTTCTTCTATTGATAGGAACGGGAGATGAAAAAGGGAACATAGAAAAACAGATTAAAGAAAAAGGCTTGGAAAACAAGGTTAAGATATTATCAGGCCGCACAGATATTTCTGAACTACTGAATTCAATGGATGTTTTTATATTGCCTTCTCTTTATGAAGGTCTTCCTATTTCCTTGATCGAAGCCCAAGCATCGGGAAAGCGATGTATTGTTTCAGATAACATTAATCCATCAGCTTTTGTTTCAAACCATGTTATTCCTCTTCCCCTCAGCGATGAAGAGAAGTGGTGTGATGCAATACTTGGAAGAATAGATGGACCAAGATACGAGGATAGACTCTCTGATTATGACATTTCTAAAGAGATCAGAAAGCTGGAGAGATTATATAGGGGAGAAATATAAGAAGAAATGGCAATTGTTAGTGTTATCGTACCAGCTTTCAATACTTCTCAATATATATCCAAGTGCCTGGACTCTATTATTGGACAGACACTGAGAGATATAGAGATAATCTGTATTGATGATGGTTCCGTTGATTCTACTCCGATTATTTTAGATGATTATTCAAGAAGGGATTCTCGAATTAAAGTAATCCATGTTCCCAATGGTGGTGTATCGAAAGCTAGGAATATCGGTCTGGATATTGCCAAGGGGGAGTATATTTCTTTTGTAGACAGTGATGACGTCATTTCTCCTGATATGCTGGAGAACATGGTTAAAGTGGCTAGAATAGATAACTCGGATATAGTGCAGAATGCTCTTGAAGAAGGTGGAATGGACAGAGTATTAGACTGCAAGGAAGATATTATCTACAGTTTTCTTACAGGATCTATTTACAAGTCTGTATGGTCGAAGCTATATAAAAGAAATGTAATAGAGGGGGTAAACTTTCCTGAGGGAGAAGGATTTGCAGAGGATTATATGTTCTCTATTTTGTCTCTAGAGAATGCGGAAAGAGTATCACTGAGAAAAGAAGTAACATATGAGTATGTTGAGCATTCTGACTCTGCTACAAAGAAAGAGCCCCATGACAAGGAGTATTATTTCTTTTCTGTTCTTGCCCATGTGGGAGAAGTTGTTAAAGGTAGCGACAAACTTGAAGAGTACTATGATTATTTGAATACGAAGGAGAGTATTAGATTCTTAACTAGATTTATCGGGCACAAGGATGTAAAAAAAGATACTCTTGATAAGTTAAAGATTCGCTTGAAAAAATGTGCAGAGGGATATTTCCATAATCCATTGTTGTCAAATGTAGAGAAAATGCAGGTCTTTGTTGCATCAAAGGTTCCAAATCTATATACAGACACTGTTTTGATACTTAAGAGAATCAGAGGAATAATAAAATGCGATTAATAGATAAAGCTCTTGAATTAATTCATTCTCCTAAAGCAAGGTTTATTTTCCTATCAAATAGAGGGTTTTATGATCATATGGGAGATAGAAAGTATCTGGAACTTAGATACAAAATGATGGCAGGAAAGGTTCTTAATCTCGATAACCCTAAATCCTTTGACGATAAACTCCAATGGCTTAAGCTGTATGATCACAATCCTTTCTACTCTACTATCGTTGATAAATATGAAGCAAAGAAATATATAGCAGGAAAAGTAGGGGAGGAATATGTTCCGAGACTTCTAGGACTTTGGAATGATTTTGATGAAATAGACTTTTCTTCTCTACCCTCATCTTTTGTTTTGAAGTGTACTCATGACAGCGGGGGTGTAGTAATCTGCCCCGACAAAAACAACTTTGACTATAAGAGGGCGGAAAGAATAATAGAAAGGAGCATGAAAAGGAACTTTTTCCTTCAGAAAAGAGAGTGGCCTTATAAGAATGTGAAGCATAGGATAATTGCAGAAGAGTATTTATCCGATGACTCTGGGGAAGATGAGGGCTTGGTCGATTATAAGTTTCTTTGCTTTAACGGAGAGCCGAAAGTAATGTATATTGGAAACGATATAAAAGATGATTCTCATGAAGACTTCTTTGATATGGATTTCAATCATCTTCCTCTCCAAATGGGATATCCTATGGCTTCAGTATGTCCTAAGAAGCCAAGATCCTTTGAGAAGATGAAAGAAATAGCACAGATTCTATCTAAGGATTTCCTGCATATTCGAGTGGATTTTTTTGAAATAGATGGTAGGCCATATGTGGGTGAACTGACATTTTACCAGAACGAAGGTATTACATTGACTACTCCTCCCGAGTGGGATGAGAGACTGGCTTCCTGGATAGATCTCAAATGTGTAAAAAAGGAGTAATGCGTGAAAATACTTATACTCTCCAACTTGATATCCTATACTTACAACTTCCGTCTGGAGTTAATTGAAGCACTGATAAAAAGAAAAGACGAAGTCATCATAGCATCAGATAATGATGACGATGCCAAGTGGCGGAAGCTGGAAAAAGAGTGTGAGTTAATCGAAGTTCCTTTTGATGGAAAAAACACTGAAATAAAAAAAGAACTAAGGCTACTCTCTTTATATAGAAGAATAATAAATAAAGTAAAACCTGAGGTTGTCCTTTCTTTTACAATCAAGATGAATCTATATGGGGGTCTGGTTTCAGGATTTTATAATATCCCTTATATTCCAATGATTACAGGTCTTGGAGAACTGGAAAAAGACGGTAAGCTTAAGGCTCTTCTTATAATTCTTCATAAAATCGTGATGCCTAGAGCCAAGTGTGTCATTTTTCAAAACCAGTCGAATAGAGCAACCTTCGAGAATCTAGGGATAAAAACAAAGAGGAGCATTGTGGTACCAGGTTCTGGCATAAACTTGGAAAAGTATAAGCCTCAACCATGGCCTGATGAAGAGAGGATAGTATTCACATTTATAGGAAGACTGACTAAAGCCAAAGGTATTGAAGAATTCTTATATGCCGTTCATAGGCTTTCTTCTGATAAAATCAAATTCTCCGCAGCCGGTAAAAGCGATGAAGAGTATAAAGAAGAAGTTAAAAGGCTGTGCAATGAGGGAAAACTCGATTATCGAGGAATTGTTTCCGATTCAAGGGAGCTTCTTTCTTCTTCAAATTGTCTGGTACTCCCTACATTCCATCCAGAAGGCATATCCAATGTTATTCTCGAAGCCTGCGCTTCAGCACGTCCTGTAATATGTACAGATCGCACTGGGTGTAGAGAAATTGTGACGAATGGATACAATGGAGTATTTTGTCTCCCTCAAAATAAAGATAATCTAGTATCTGTAATATCTGAATTTGCAACGCTGCCAAAGGCTAGGATGATAGAGATGGGGTGGAACGGCAGAAGAACTGTAGAAGAGAAATTTGATAGAAAAAAGGTAGTGGACTCGTACATTAAGGAGCTGGAGAAAAAGTGAAGATAGAGCTGATTAAGAAGATTAAGAGAATACTGGGGAAAGACATCATTCAGCTATTTTATCGTTCTCTTTTTTTTCTTTCTGACGAAAAATATGTGAAGTTTATCTATCGCCTGAGAATGGGTAAGTCATTAAATCTGTCTGCACCAAAGGCTTTTTCAGAGAAGCTTCAATGGTTGAAGGTTTATGACCATAACCCAAAATATTCGAAAATGGCAGATAAAATATCTATGAGAGATTATGTTTCATCTACAATAGGTGAAGGTCACACAGTTCCCATCCTAGGTGTATGGGATAGTTTCGACGCCATCGATTTTGACTCTCTTCCTTCTTCTTTTGTACTTAAGACTAATCACGACAGTGGAAGTTATGTCATATGTAGAGATAAAAATGATCTAGATTATAAGAAAGCAAAGAAAAAAATAGAGAAGAGCTTAAAAACCAACTATTACAAAGTGACAAGGGAATGGCAGTATAAAGAAATAAAAAGGAAGGTTATTGCTGAAGTTCTTTTGAAAGATGATGGAGAGTCTCTCACAGATTATAAGTTCTTCTGCTTCAATGGTAAGCCACTCTTTATGTATATAGAGAAAGAGTCGGATGACCATCCTCTACAGGCTATTTTCGATATGGATTTCAATCCTCTTCCCTTTACTATGGAAGATGATAAATGGGAAGACAAGATCATTAAACCTGATAATTTTTCTGAAATGATTGATTATGCGGCAAAACTCTCTTATTCTATTCCCTTCCTGCGAGTAGATATGTATGTGGTAAATGGTGTTGTATATATAGGAGAATTGACGTTTTATCACTATGGTGGGTTTGTAAATTTCAATCCACCTGCCTGGGATAATACAATCGGTGACCAGCTGGATATTTCATATATGATCGGAGATAATAAATGAAGAAGATTATATCTTTGTTCTTTTGTGTTTTGTTATTTATGTCATCTTTGATGGCTGCCAAGTTTCATAGTGTTCCGTTAGATAGTAGCGCATATAGAATCATAGACAGTGCAGAATCCAGAGGAATAATCAAACCTCAAATGGAAGTAAGACCATACAATTTAAATAAGGTATGTGACTTACTAGAAGAGATTGCACTTTCTCCAAGAGTATCTGACAAGGAAAAGATTGAGATAGACAGAGTTCTATCAGACTTAAATGATGCATATGGTTATAATGAGATAGAAACCATTAAAGATATAGTAAAGCATGGATCATACTCAACAATAGAAAGAAGCAATAGAGTAAAGCTCGGAGTAGCATTTGAGAGCACACAGATTCTTGGAAAAGTATTTAAAGAAAAGGGTGTATTTGATTCGAGAAATAATATAAAAGGATATTGTATTGGTGATATATTTGATTTCGTCTCATTTGACTTAAACTTTAGAATAGGATTAGATCGAATAGACCCAAGTGCCTTTCTCCCTACTGAGCTCAAGTACTCTGCAGAGGGCTTCTACCTTGATTTTATTAATAGGGGAGATAGATTGACTGAGCTTCCTGACGGTGGTTTCTATGTTGGGATAGAAGCCTTTCCTGAGATATCTCTAGACATAAATAATATACTATCTATGCGTTTCGGGGCTATTAATAGAGATTGGGGGCCGGGAAAGGGAAATATTTCCCTCTCTTCGAATGCAAGAGTTATGGATGGCTTTGAGATAGCTCTCAGTCCTGTATCTTGGTTTTCATATTCAGTAATGACAGCTTCCTTGGGCTTGGCTTCTCTGAATAGTGTGAATGGCATAAAGTGGCCTTCCGAAAACATGGATGATAAAAATGGAGCATATAACAATAATCTGAGTATCCACAGAGTGGAATTGGGCCCATTTATGGGTGTCAAGCTTAGTGCTTGGGAAAGTGTTGTTTGGAGAAAGAGATTTGAGCTTTCTTACCTCAATCCTCTCTCGATTTATATGTTCTCGCAAAATAGCCTTGGTGATTATGACAATATGCTGATGGGTGTAGATCTCACAGTGTCTCTAGGTAATATAGGGACGATGTATGTTTCTTTGGGAGTCGATGAACTAAACTCTATAAAACAGCCTTTCTCCTGCCCAAGAAATATGATTTCATATCAGACTGGAGGTAAGTTTTCTATTCCTGGCGGATCATTCTCTCTGTTGACAGTGCAGGGAACCTATATCCCGGCTTTTTTCGGAGCCCATTATGAATCATCAGAGAAGCTTTTCGGTGATGTGAAATACACTACAGCATACGTAAATAAGGGACAGAATATCGGATATCCAGTTAATCCGGATACTTTGGAGTTCCTGGTATCATATGAGACGACATTGAAAAATGGATACAATCTATCCTTTCTCTTGAAAGACCAACTTAGAAGTGCACAATATGCTGTGGAGACTACAGGAACAGACATCCTGACTTATATGAATTATGCCGCTTATGACAGTGGAAGAGGAATCTGGGGAGACTATGAGTCCAGAGATTTCTTCAACAATATTTGGAATAATATCTTCGATATTGAATTAGAAGTAAACAAAAAGCTGGAAACCTATCCTGTTGCATTTACAGTTGCTCTTCAAGGAATATTGGAGACGTCAAGACCGTTTCAGCCTGAGGTAATTCCTTCCAGCGGTGATAACCCAAAATACAATCCTGGAAGAGTAGAATTTACAGGGGATTGGAGTAGTGTTTTCTCTTTAAACATAAAACTCGGTATTAATGTTTTCTATTGAATATGATATATGTTCTGGAGGTTCTAAAGGGAAAAAAGATATGAGTATGGGCGAAAGAAATAAAAACAGGAGGTTTTATCATCTGGTAAAAAGAATGATAGACGTTGTCTTGTCTTTATTTGGACTGGTTTTGATTTCCCCTTTTGTCGTAATCATTGCCATTCTTATAAAAATTGACTCCAAAGGTCCTGTATTCTTTAAACACCATAGAATAGGAAAGAATGGTAAGCCATTCTCTATGTATAAGTTTAGGACCATGAAAGATGGTGCCGAAGCTATGATAAATGACTTCACTCCGGAGCAATTGGAAGAATGGAGAGAGAATTTTAAACTAAAAGATGATCCTAGAATCACTAGAATTGGCAAGTTCTTGAGAAAGACGAGTTTAGATGAACTGCCACAGCTTATTAACATTCTTAGGGGTGATATGAGTATCGTTGGTCCCAGACCTATTATAGAAGAGGAACTTGAAGAATACGGGAATGATAAGGATGAGTTTCTTTCAATCAGACCTGGTCTTACAGGTTGGTGGGCTTCAAACGGCAGGTCTGAAATATCATATCCTGAAAGGTGCTCTTATGAACTGTATTATGTTAGAAATGAATCCTTTTGGTTGGACGTAAAAGTAATGTTCTTGTCTATTTTCTCTGTTTTTTTACATAAGGGAGCAAGGTGATTTTTCAATGAGAAGAAAGTGTCTTTCTTTTTTTGTTTTTGCATTATTCATTTTATCTTCTGTTTCTATATACTCTGAATCGATTAGAGTTTCAGACTATGACATAAGAATATTAGGTAAGACTAAAGAAGAAGTAGTCAGGAATCTTATTGTTCCAGAAGGATTAGAATGCTTTGATTCTGAAGATGAATTAATAACTGCTCTTAATGAGAAGAGACAGATACTGGAGAATAAGAGAGTCTTTACTTCCATAAAATACGATTATGAAATCTTGGATTCTGAGGCCTTTGTAAGATTTGAGGTTACAGACGCAAAATCTTTTTTAATAATCCCCTTCCCAAAGTATGATTCCAACTATGGCCTGAGGTTGGGGGCAAAGATGTGGGATAAAAACCTATTTGGAACTCTTTCATATCTTGAAGGTACAATCAATGCGACGATCAAAGATTGGAATTGGTCTAATCCAGATTTCTATGGGAATATCGGCATAACAGATTTATACATAGGTGATGCCAAATTATCTTTTGGGTTCGAATTGGAAGGAAGCGTTGAAGATAAACTCTCTGCTTTTGATTTATATATTAATGCTTCGAAGATTCCATTGTTTTTTAATTCCTGGTTGGATGTAGATTACTCCCTTTCCAAAATAGAAAATGGAGTAGGCACAAAGAATGAGATTTATTTGGCTGTTGGAGGAATAAAACTAAACGAAGTTGAAATATCCCCTTCTATAAAGACAGTTTTTTTTAGTAATGATACAAATAAGAACTATTTACTTCCTTCTATTGGTGTCGAGAATTTGAAGATAGGAGGGGTAAATCTGGAGATAAAGGAAACCTTTAAGCTTTCAACAAAAGAAAAAATTGTTTCTTATTCCCCTGAGTACTTCGTCCATGAGGATACGGTATTTTTTAATGGGGGTATATTTGAAGATTTTTCACTTTCCAACACATTTAAATATAAAAACAAGAAAGGTGTCGATCTGCTTAATGAAGTAAAGTATAACCTTACAGACTTCATCTCTCTTCATGTCGCTGAGGATATTTATTTGAGTGACAAAGGCTCAATAAGCCATTTTGATACAGGTGTGGGAATTGGAGAAAGCATTAAGTTTGGAAAGGACTTTGAATTGTCTTCAAAGCTATTGTCTTATGTCAGAGTTTTGAATGATGGTGACTGTGCTCCTTTGTTTACTTGGAATTTATCATTCAGTGGGGACAACATTAATTGGATTGGTAATTACAGGGAAGGAATATCAGCAAATATATCAATAAAAGAAGCATGGATAATCAAAGAGGGAGAAATAAGGGCGGATTTTGAGAAGAATGGTGTTTATGACCATATGGAGGTTTCTTTCTTTAAACTTATCGGTGGATGGTTTAACCCTAGCGCACGATTAATCGTGAACTCATATTTACGAAATGATCCAGATGAGAATTACTCGTATATTTGGGGGGCAGATGGGATTCTTGGAGAGGAACTAAGAGGCATAAGAAATGATAGTGTTTCAGATAGCAATCTATTGGCACTTGTTGCCAACTTTAATCTTCTTTCTTATTTCCCAATGCCTTCAATATTTAGTTTTGTTGATTGCTATGCCAACATCTTCTTTGATTATGGATTAGTAACTTCTCCAATAAAACAATATTTTGGTGTAGGTTTGGAAGGAATTGGTATTTTAAAATCTTATCCATCATACCCAATTAGAGTCTCTTTGGGCTTTGATGTGTTAAAATTGATGAAGTGGATAGAAGATAGGGAATCCATGGATTTTTATGAGATATATTTTGGTATGGGTTTTTTATTTTAAGACCTGGTAGAGGATTAAATGAGTAAGAAGATATTATTATTTGGATTATTATTATGTTTTTGCTTTTCTGTTTTTTCTCAATCTAGTATAAATGATGTTTTATCAGACTTCCCAGAGGATTTGATCCCCTCGTTTTTTGAGGGAGAGACTATAGAACGTTATTCGGTCTATGGGCAAGATGTGGCTTCTATTGCATTTGACGGAACAATGGGAAAAAGCAAAGCTCTGAAAGATAGTGAGAAGGATAATGTTTTTTCCATGGGGCTCTCTTGCTTCGTTCCATATCCAGAATCATGGAAAGACTTAAGTGATGACGAGAAAAAGTTGAATATTATAAATACGCTTTTATCTGTGTCTACAATCAAGGGAATCACTTATATATCCCACTCTGCTGGAGAAAAACCAAAAGTATTGTTTTCCGAAGCATATACTCTATTGGACAAAGACAGCAGAAAACAAGCTTACGATGCGAAGTTTACATATGCTCCCGATACTTATGAGTACCAGATCGCAGCATACTTAAAGGATTCTGTTTTTGGGGGAAACAAATACATTATCGACTATGATATTTATGAAAGTGAGATTTTCATGACTATTACCAATTACACAGACTTAAAATTTCTAGTTTTTAGCGTAGCTAAGAAAGAAGAAGTAAGTATGTGTGTCGATGTATTGATGACAAAGGAAGGAATAGCACTCTTTGCACTCTCTTCTGTTGCAGATAGGGATCCTGTTGTAAAGACACCGATAGTCGAAGTCGACCTTCCGTCTGCTTTTATGCGTCGTATTACTAGTTTAAGAGATTGGTTTGTAATAGAGATAAATAAATGAAGAGATTGATTGTACTTATTATAGTTTTGACTTCTAGTCTTTTGTTTGCTTCATCAGTAAAGGATTATTTCCCTCTTATGGATGAAGATACTTTCGCTCTTCTCCTTTCCGGAGAAGTTGTGAGTGATTCTTCTGATATGAATGACATATCATATTTAGTGCCAAAAGATTCGTTGATAGTGGACTCATATAATAAAATATCTAATTACGAAAAGGGCTTTGCCGTTGCTGTGGCTGCTCTTGTCCCCTATCCAGATAAGTTTCAGAATCTAAGCAAAGAAGAAATCCAAAAGGAGCTTTTCAATTATTCTTTGACACTATCCTCGCTATCTGGATTAGAGTATCTTTCCCACCGTTCCGGAGATAAGATGAAAGTTTTGTTTGAGGAAGCATCCATGCTTTCTTCTCCAGATAAAAAGGATAAAATATCGGATCTTGTCGTCGAGAACGTCCCAGAAAAAATGGAGTGCTACGTATATTTGAAAGACACTTCCTTTGGAAAGAATGTCTATAAAGTAAGGTATGAGAGTAGGGAAAACGAGATGGCTGTTACTTTGAATAATACTTCAGAAATGAAGTTTATGGGCGTCAGTCTTGTTGCGGAAGGAAAAGTCATTATGCTTATGGATATTACACTTACAGATGAAGGCATACTATTTGCAGGAATCGGAAGTGTAAAAGATAAACCTGCAAAGGTGAATCTTCTTGTTTATACAGTTGACTTAAAAGAGTCATTTATGAATCGTATTACCGCACTCAAAAACTGGTATTTGGAGAAATTGAAATAGTGGGTAAAAAGTTATCTATCCTTGTTTTTGTTTCCAGTATTGTTCTTTTTTCCATTTTTTCTGAAGCCAAGTACTATAATGTTTCTTCAGATGAGTGGCGAATGGTTGACTATATCTCTCGAATTGCGGGAGTTGCTGGACCTTCATCTTTTGGTCCGGTAGGTGAGGATCAACTACTTCTTTCACTTGAAAGAAGCGAGAAAAATGGAGCTCCTAAAGGACTCGTGGATGCAGCAAGGGCAAAAATTATCAATCGATATCCGTTTTATAGAGATGATTATGGAACAATAGGCTTGTCATTGTCTTTGAATCCTGAGGTTTATCTTCAAACAAATGGAGGAGAGATGAGTATTCCTCCCTTTGATTACGACTCTGATTGGTTTATTAGAGAGTACAGGGATAGACCTGATACTCTTTCAATTACTCTGGAAAACACTATTGGTGATTTCTTATATTCACGATTTATCCTGCCTCTGAGAGAGAAACAGGAGACTTATGACTATTATTGGAAAGATGGTTTTCACGTCTCATTACAATCTATGGCACCTTTTCAGAATTTCCCATTAGATGCAGGTATCTCTTTGAATTCAAAGGGACTCTCTTTAATCATAGGAAGGGGGAAAGTATCTCTTGGGGAGGGAAAAACAGGAAACACAGCCATCGGTGACAATTACGATTACCAAGAGTTTATGAAGCTGGGGTTTAATACAAGAAATACAGGTGTATTCTTGAACTTGACCAGCTTTGACTCTGGAAGAAAAACAATCAACGATTCTAATCATGTAGTCAATGTTCCATATAGAGTTCAGAATTCCAAGTTTTCAGGATACAGAGAGCTGAGACACAGTGTTGACTATGAGATGACTTTGTTTGACAAGGCGAAGTTTTCTCTTTCATTTATCACTCTGTTTGATACTGATACTGCCTTTGACTTTAGGTATCTTAACCCATTTATGATTATGCATAACATGTTTAACTACCATGAAGATTCAGTTCTTGAGGGCAATAATATGATAACTTTGGATGTATCATGGAATATTGCCAAGGGTTTTAGATTATATTTCCAGACGACAATGGATCAGTATCAAGCTAAGGCTGAAGCTGAAGGTTATTTCAGAGACTATAACTATGTAGATCCAAATGCCTTTGCGTTCCTCTTAAATCTTTCTTACACGGAAGTATTAAGAGAAGGTATACTCTCTTTGTTTGTCGAATCTGTTTATACAGCCCCCGGAATGTATCTTAACCAGAAGTACTATGATTCTAACGGTTCTGTAACTCAAATAAAAACCTCCGATCCATGCTGGTCTCAGGATTTCCTTCTTGGATATAACAGGACGGAGACTCCCGGGTACGATGGAGATATGGCATTCTCTGGTTATATTTATGGACCGGATGCAATTGTATTTGCTTTTGGTGGTGAATACTTTCTTTTAGATAAACTAGATATTGCATCACGTGTATTCTATATGGCTCATGGAGAGAAGGGGCGGGGAGATGCTATCAATAATTATAATTTCTCTTCTATCGAGGATCTTGAGACTATTAATAGACTGTCTCCCACGGGAGTAGTGGAACATACTTTTGTAGTAAAAACTGAGTGTAACTGGATTCTTTCTGAGTTTGTATCCATTTATGGTGGCATTGCATACAGCTATAGATGGAACTATAGAAACGAGAATGGGAGAAATGTAGGAAACCTTCAGACTGCTTTTGGTATGAAACTAAACGTTGAGCTATAAAGATTAAAACTTTATACAGAGAGATATATTTGCTAGAAAATCAAAAGATTGATTCTGGTAAAGGCAAATTGCAGCACCTAGCCTTTACTCGTTTGCATTGTAAATCCTGCTCTTCTTTTAAAAAATTGCCGGTGACATATTGGTGAAATATATGGCGCCAAGACAAATATTGTATATTTTCATATGTTTTTATGATTCTTACTTAAAATGAAATTGAGAAGGCTAGTGCAAATGGAGTTATTCCAACTTCCACTTTATCTCCAAAAGTATGGATCATTGGTATTCCAATTCCCCAAAGGGTCCCCAAAAGTGCTCCTGCAATAACATCTGTCATAAAGTGATTGCCACTCATTATTCTCAACACTGCTGTCGTTGTAGCTGCAGTGTATGCGGCAGCTATTATAGGTGCTTTCCATTTAGATTCCGGGTAGTAGCGTGAGAATACATAGGAGACAAAGCCCGCTGAAGCGAAAGCCATTGTAGTGTGTCCAGAAGGGAAAGAGTTATTCCAGTCATCTTTCTCATCTTCGGGGGCTCCTTCGAAATATGTGTATGGGCGGGGCCTGTCCACAACACTTTTTATAAGCTTTTTAGACAGGTCGGCTCCTATCATCGTCTCAAGATACATAATACCTATTGTTGCTATATCTTCGAAGTTTCTATTAATAGAAAGTAGGGCAGGAGAAACCATAAGAGTATAATTAATGATAGTTGCTGTATTATCCAGAGATTTGGAATAAGGATACATTGCCAGTGCATCGAATCTATTTACCTCTGCTCTGTCATTAATATTGGATGCATGAACAAATGAAATGGAAACAAGGATCAATAGTAATATCGCTATAGTCTTTTTCTTCATGGGAATATTATATGGAAAGAAAGGTGAGAATTCAATGAAAATGGGCAGCCTTTTGGACTGCCCGTTGTAGAATGCTATATGATTAGCGGATTCTGAGCTCTGTGTCGACATCGAAGAATCTAGCCTTCTCCATGTTGACGATGAGAGCAACTTTTTCGCCCACTGTCGGGATGACGGATGGATCAATCTTACCAACAATGTTTGCGTTGTCTGTAGCGACGTAAACCTGAGTTTCACTTCCAAGAGGTTCGACAACAGAAACGTTACCGTTGATTGTCTTGCCATCCTGTGGCTGGTGTGAATACTCGACATCTTCAGGTCTGATACCAAATGTAACCTTCTTTCCAACATATGGAGAGAGGAACTTGGCCTGAGCGTCTGTTACATCGAGTCTGAATGATGGGGACTTGAGAGAAACCTTACCACCATCCTTGACAACGTCGACGACGATGAAGTTCATTGGAGGTGATCCGATGAAGCCTGCGACAAACTTGTTGTCTGGCTCGTTGTAGAGTTCCATTGGTCCGCCGATCTGCTGGATGACACCCAGCTTCATAACGACGATCTTGTCAGCCATTGTAAGAGCTTCGACCTGGTCGTGTGTGACGTAGATCATTGTAGCCTGGAGTCTGTTGTGGAGGTTGGAGATTTCAGCTCTCATCTGGACTCTGAGCTTAGCGTCGAGGTTAGAGAGTGGTTCGTCGAAGAGGAAGACTTTAGGATTACGTACGATAGCTCTTCCTACAGCGACTCTCTGTCTCTGTCCACCGGAGAGAGCCTTTGGTTTTCTATCCAAGAGTGCTTCGATGTCGAGGAGCTTGGCAGCCTCTCTGACTCTCTGGTCGATTTCTTCCTTAGGGAATTTTCTAATCTTGAGACCGAATGCCATATTGTCATAAACGGTCATATGAGGATAGAGAGCATAGTTCTGGAATACCATTGCGATGTCTCTGTCTTTTGGAGGAACGTCGTTCATGACCTTTCCGTCGATTGTAAGTGTACCAGAGGAGATGTCCTCGAGACCTGCAACCATTCTGAGTGTTGTGGACTTTCCACAACCGGAAGGACCAACGAGAACAACAAATTCCTTGTCTTCGATCTCGATGTTGACGTTGTCAACAGCCTTGACGCCACCATCATAGATCTTGCAGATGTTCTTAAGACTTACTGCAGCCATTTGTGTCTCCTTTTTTAGTCTATATAAAGTCTAAGAGCTGTTTGATGTTTTATCAAAGAAAAAAACATGAAAAAAAGAGAAATTATAGTTGCAAAACTGCGATTTCTGCATTTAAGATGACTAAAAAGAATAATTTAGTCATTATGGTTTCATATGCCCAAGATATTTAGTGAAAAAGAGAGAGTAGATATAATTTCGTCTTTACAGAAGAGTGCCATGAAAGAGCTCTCTAGAGTAGGAGTGAGAAAGACTACAGTAGATGAACTCTGTAGGCTCTCTCATTTGGCAAAAGGCTCCTTCTATCTTTTTTATGAATCAAAAGAAGAACTATTCTTGGATTGCATTAAGTCTTTTGCTGATGGTTTGGAAGAGATGTATTTGGAAATGCTTCAGAATTTAGATGAAAACCATATCGTTACATCTCTCACTACTGTTTTTGTCACCATAGCAAAGAGATTCAGGGATGAAGGCATGTTCCGGTTTCTTGATGAAGAGAACTTGGCCTTAATAAAAAGAAAGGTCCCTGAGATTAGACTCAAGGACCTGACAGATACGTTAAAAAGTGTTTTCCACACTCTTTTTTCATATTTCTCAATAGAGAACGAAGACGATATAAAAGCATTTGAAGACGGGTATCTGGCTGTTCTTCACCTCTTTTTGATCCCGGATTTGGAAAAGCCGGATGAGACGATCCGTTTCCTTATTCGTGGTCTTGTTCTTCAGATGGTGGAGTAAGCTCTTTATTCTTCTTCTCCACTTCCACTCTCTCTATTCTCCTCTCTTTTACAGAGAGCACATGAATCTTGACTTCATCCGTCTCGATATCAAGTTTTGAACCATCCTCTGGGATTGTAGAGAGTGTGGAGAGAACTAAGCCGCCGATAGTGTCGTAGTCCTCGCTTTCAGGAATTTCGAGGCCGGTCTCTTTGTCGAGGTCCTCGATGAGAGTATCACCGCTGACACTCCATTTACCTTCGCCTACTTTTACTATCTCTGCTTCTTCTTGTTCGTCGAACTCATCGTAGATATTTCCGACAATTTCTTCCAATAGGTCTTCCATTGTGATGATGCCTGCAAAAGAGCCGTATTCATCGATTACGATAGCCATATGGACTTTATTCGCCTGCATATCTGAGAAAAGTTTATCTGCATGGATTGAATCCGGAACCAAATATGGAGCTCTGATTAGATCTTTAAAAGGTTTCTTTTTATTAGATGAAAGATTAAGAAGGAACTCTCTGGCTATGATGATACCTTTAATATCATCGTGGTCTTCACCATAAACAGGGAAACGCGAGTATCCTGAGTCTCTGATGGCTTTCAATACTGTAGACTCGCTGTCATTTTCCTGAATCCAGTATGTATCTGCATCACGAGTCATGACATCATCAACAGCAATGTCATTGAATTCGAATACATTCTGAATCCACTCTTTCTCATCTTCCTCAATCTTTCCGCTTTCTCCTGACGCATCAACCATGAGTCTGATGTCTTCTTCTGTGACTTCCTCTTCTTCTCCATCTGTCTTCATGTGGCAGATTCTAAGGATAAGATTGGTACAGAAAGATAGAAAAGCCACCATAGGCTTGAAGAACACAGCAAGACCCGAAATAAAGCCGATGGCTTTTCTTGCCCATTCTTCTGACTTCTGCTGTGCTATTCTTTTCGGAACTAATTCTCCGAAGATCAGTGTAAATAAAGAAATGACTACAGTGATCAGAATGACGGCAAGGGTGTTCAAAAGAGAAATAGAGCCTGGGCATCCTATATTTTTGAGCCAAGCTACAAGGTGTTCTGAGAGAACATCTGCAGAGAAAGCAGCTCCCAAGAATCCTGCAAGAGTGATGCCGATCTGGATTGTTGAAAGAAAACCTGACTGGTTTTCAACCATGTACAAAAGTTTCTTTGCTTTCTTATCTCCCTCTTCAGCTTCTTTTTTGAGCTGGATAGTGTTGAGGGATATTACAGCTATCTCTGTTCCTGCGAAAAAAGCGTTAACAAGAATAAGAAGAATCTGGAGAATGATTGTAGACTGTACTGTCATGCTTCCTCTCCTTTTCTTGTTTCTAAGGTGAGAGGAGGAACCTCATCCGATGATTCAATACAATAATGGCTACTAGGGCCTGCGTCCATCAGGTTAAAACCCGCCTTTGCACTTAATCTGTGCGATGATTTTTGTTGACAGGTAATAATATAAGTAGAGAGAAATAAAGCGTCAATGGACTAGGGCATGGAGATAACGATGCAACTTAGTGTTTTTGCTAATAAGCACAAAAAGGTGTTGGTATCGTTTCTTTCATTATGCTTTTTCTTATTTGTGTAACGGAAATGGAAGTATATGAACATTCGTTTATTGCATGGTTATCATAAGCATCTCTTTGGGCATATTTCGAAAAACCTCTTGCAGGTTAAATACATACATTTGTGTCGCACTTTTGTAGACAGCCCCCATCTCTCTTCGCAGGGTCGGCAATCCTGTGGCTGGAGAACGGTTATTGATAAGCAATCAATTTAAGATATAGCTGAATTTAAACACCCTGTTTACGGCCACATTGTACGCCAAAAACAATACTTTTTACCAAAAAATATAGCGGCATACGGGAATCGGACCCGCGTACTCGGCTTGGGAAGCCGGTGCACTACCATTGTGCTAATGCCGCAAGATAAGACAATGATATTTTCGTTAAAGAAGTTTTGCAATATAGAAAACGAGTGTATTATTCTTTTTCACAATTGAATTATGATGTATTCTTCTTGCATGGCTATTATGAAGATTAAAGGCGTAGTAAAAGACTATGCATGGGGA
Organism: uncultured Spirochaetales bacterium; assembly: GCA_945947045.1. Lineage (GTDB taxonomy): Bacteria > Spirochaetota > Spirochaetia > Sphaerochaetales > Sphaerochaetaceae > Ornithospirochaeta. The sequence goes on from CAMEXG010000010.1 coordinate 21,290, forward strand.
AATAAAGATTTTCTTCCCTCTCTACTGGGATATGAAGTAAGCGATAAGCCTCAGGCTGAGTATTGGATGGGCACACACCCAAGCGGAGAGGCTGTGACAGAAGGAAAAAATCTATCAGATGTGATTGGAAGAAGACTTCCATTCCTATTTAAAGTTTTGGCGATAGATTCTCCTCTGTCTCTCCAGTGTCATCCAAATAAAATACAGGCAAAAGAGGGCTGGAAAAAGGAAGAAGAGCTAAGAGTAAAGGGGGAACCTTATAATTACCAAGATGACAATGAGAAGGCAGAAGTTCTTTGTGCCCTTACTCCTGTTACTGCTCTTTGTGGTTTCAAGACTTTTGAAGATGCTTCAAAGGCTCTCAATGAGTATATACCTCTTTCAGTAAAGAATTATTTAGATGACAAGAAGGATATAAAGGATCTTTTCCTTTCTCTTTTTGGTTTGGCTCAAGATGATAAAGAATCTGTTCTGGCTGAACTAAGGGAAAATATCGAGAAGAAAGGAAAGGAAAAAAACGAAGGAGAATACTACACTACGGAGGGTGTAATCTCCACTGTCCTTAAGAAATATCCTGGTGATATCGGTTGTGTATTTCCCTTGATGATGAACGTCGTCCATGTTGCACCAGGGGAAGCTTTATATCTTGAACCTGATACTCTTCATGCCTATGTGAAAGGTAATGGTATGGAGTTGATGACAGCTTCCGACAATGTCTTGAGGGGCGGTCTTACACCCAAGAGAATAGATCTTAAAGAACTTTCATCCCTATTATACTTCGGTCCATCTTTCCCAAGAAGTGTAGAAAAGAGGGAAAAGGATGGAATAATCAACTACCTTACACCTTCTCCTGACTTTATGCTTTCCAGAATGGATGAAGGAGAGTATTTGATTCCTTCATCTTTGGATGCCGTCGTGATAGTTGATAAGGGAAGGGCGGAAGTCAGAGAGAACGAAGATGTAGTTGAACTAGAGAAGGGGGAAGTATGCTTTATCGAGAAGGGAGGCTCTGCATCCATCTCTGTTTCAGGAACTCTATATATGGCAAGCGAGGCATATAACTGATGAACTACGTTGCCATAGACTTTGAGACAGCAGCATGCAGAATGGACAGTGCATGTGCCCTTGGTCTCGTAAGGTTCGATTCGGAAGGAGAGATACTTGATTCTTGGTACTCTCTAATAAGACCACCTGTACTTCAGTTTGACGATGTGTGCACACAAGTTCATCATCTTTCCCCCATCGAGATATCAAAAGCACCTACACTTCTTGACCTTTGGCCGGAGATAAGTGGGTTTATTAAGAATGACCCCCTGGTTGCCCATAATGCCCAGTTTGATATGAATGTCCTGAGACACACTCTTGTCGCTTGGAATCTTGGAGTTCCTCCTTATAAGTATTTCTGCACCCTTTCTTTATCAAGAAAACTGTGGAAGGGTAGAAGAAGTTATAAGCTCACATCCTTGGCTGAAGACTTGGGGTGGGAATATGACGCACATAATGCTCTGGCTGATGCTGAAACCTGTGGTAAGCTATTCTCCAGGTTGTGTGGGGAAGTTCTGTTTGATGATAATGTAGCAGCAAGATTCTTCTCCCGTATCTATAAGAAGGGAGAAAAGCATGTGTTTCCAGAGAC
>CAMEXG010000011.1 GCA_945947045.1 uncultured Spirochaetales bacterium
CAATAGCAACAATGAAGAAAGGAAGAGTATCTGTATCTCTCTTGCTTAATTTCTTCTAAGCTGTCCACCCCCTTTTGAAGGGGGTTATTAATTGGAGACTATATGGATAATAAATATGTAGATTTCGCCCTTTTAAAGGCAGGGGAGCTTATTGGAATCGACAGCCCCACAGGTTTTACAGATAAAGCCGCTGAGTATGTGAAGAAGGAATTTGAAAAATTAGGATTTAATTCCCGATACACAACAAAGGGTGGTGTATTGGTGGATCTAGGTGGAGAAGACGACGAAAACGGTATTATTCTCTTGACTCATCTGGATACCATCGGAGCAATGGTTTCACAAGTGAAGGACAATGGAAGGCTGTCTATGTCTCCTCTTGGTGGGCTTCATGCTCCTGGGTTGGAGGGTGAGAATGTAAAAGTCTACTCGAGAAGCGGTAAAGTCTTTTCTGGAACAATTCAACTTCCAAATCCTTCTGTTCATGTAGCTGATGATTTTGATAAAGCGGAGAGAAGTTGGAAAACCCTCGAGTGCGTCTTGGATGAAGATGTCAACACCAAAAAAGAGGTTATTGAGCTAGGCCTCTCCAACGGCGATATTGTAGCCGTTGATCCAAAGTTCCGAGTAACAGACTCAGGATATATCAAGAGTCGTTTTCTTGATGACAAGTTAAGCGTCGCCATTGCACTCTCCCTTGCCAAGTATATTTCAGACAAGGGTATAACTCCCCAAAGGAAAGTGTGGCTTCATGTGACGGTCTATGAAGAGATCGGACACGGCGGCTCCGCTTCTGTTCCAAAGGGAGTTACAGAGGGTCTCTCTGTCGACATGGGCTGTGTTGGGGATGGTGTCGAGTGCACGGAGCGTCAAGTCTCCATTTGTGCAAAAGACTCTGGAGGTCCTTACTCTTACTCTGTAGTTTCTTCTCTTATTGAGGCGGCGAAGAGAGAAGGGGCGGACTATAGTGTCGATGTCTACCCCCATTATGGCTCTGATGTAGAGACTACTCTTTATTCTGGCTTTGATATCCGTCATGGCTTGATAGGTCCGGGAGTGTACGCAAGCCACTGTTACGAGAGAAGCCATAGAGACGGAGTCAAAAATACTCTCTTGGTGCTTAAGGGCTATTTAAATATTTAATCGTCTTCAGGGGGAAGGATAGGGTCATCCATATCTTCCCCCATTTCTCTAAAAGAGTAATAACCGGAAGTGCTGATGATCAGATGGTCCAGCACTTTTATTCCAAGGAGTTTCCCTGCTGTTGAGATTCTTTTTGTAAGAATTCTATCTGCCTGACTGGGAGAGAGCTGACCTGAGGGGTGGTTGTGTACGATTACGACGCTTACAGCTCTTTCCTTAATAGCTTCAGCAAAGATTTCTCTAGGGTGCATTACAACCTTATCGACCAAACCTACAGTGGCCACATGTATCCCCAATAGCTCTCCCGCTCCATTAAATGACAGGACTAAAAGCTGCTCCTGATTTCTCTCTGCATAGTGTTTCACTTCATTCCAGATATCCTCCGGCCTTCTTATTACCTTTGTTTTTCTGTTTGGCCTCCTCCTTCCCAGTTCCAAGGCTGCAAGTACTGCAGTCGCTTTTGCTTGTCCCATGCCTGGAATGTACTTCAGGTCGGTCAAAAGAGGTTCGCTTCCTTTATCAAGAACCTTCAATACTTTCTCTGCCACTTCTTCAATAGTGTGACCGTTACTTCCCTTGCCAATTAGAATCATTACAAGTTCTTTGTCCGAAAGGGCTTTCACCCCCTTCTCCTCTAACTTTTCTCTGGGTTTGATGGCCAGATCCATTTGGTTAATAGTATTAGTGTTCATACTATTAATACGCAAAAATGGCTAAATCTGTGTAAAATTGAGAATGAATACCAAGGTTTTCTTTCTAATTTTGAATAATTGGGGTAGAATTCTTGGAAAAGAGAGGAATAAAAATGAAACCTACACTTTTGGTTATGGCTGCGGGCATGGGATCTAGATACGGGGGAGTCAAGCAGATTGATGCAGTAGGAATGCACGGTGAGACTCTTTTGGACTATGGAATCTTTGATGCAAAAAATGCAGGATTCGGAAAGGTTGTATTCATCATCAGAAAGGATATTGAGAAAGATTTCAGAGAGCGCCTTTTCGACAGAGTCGCTAGAAATATGGATGCTGAGTATGTATTCCAGTCAAGAGACAGTCTTTTGACAGAAGAAGAGGCTTTGATTTCAAAAGACAGAACAAAGCCTTGGGGAACTATCCATGCAGTACTGTGTGCAAAGGATGTGGTCAAGACTCCTTTTGCCGTCATTAACTCTGACGACTACTATGGAAGAAGCGCTTATGTGACTATGTCAAAGTATCTTTCCAATCTAAAGAATGACGACACTACTCATGCAATGGTCGGCTTTGTTCTGGAAAATACAATGAGCCCATCAGGTTCTGTAACCAGAGCTATCTGTAATAGAAAAGATGGCAAGCTTACAGATCTTGTGGAGACATTCAAGATCTTCTGGAGAGACGGAAAGGTTATTTCCGCTTTTGATGACCACGAAGAGATTCTTACAGGCAAAGAACTTGTAAGTATGAACTTCTTCGGTTTTACTCCAAGGGCTTTCGATAGTTTCCAAGCCTATTGGGACGAGTTCAAGAAGAATCATATCGCCGAGCCGAAGACAGAGTGTCTCCTGCCTTCAGGGGTAGCAGAGATGATAGAGAAGGGAGAGGGATCTGTAGAAGTCCTTTCTTCAGACGACAAGTGGTTTGGTATGACATATCCTGAAGATAAACCAATGGTTATGGCTTCTCTCAGATCAAAGATAGAGAGCGGATATTATCCAGAGAAACTTTGGGAGAACTAAGAATAGAGCCGGGCTTGAAACCCGGCTTATTTTAACTCTGAGAAACATCTTTACTTTCTGCGATTATATCCAACGGCTGGTATCCTTCGCCAAGCACGTGGTATGTATCTTGAATTACTAAAAAAGCATTGGGGTCAGCTTCTTTCACGCAGCGGGTAAGCTTTGTAAGATCTTTTTTAGGTATGACCGTCATCAGCATCTCCTTGTTCTCTCCTGAGAAGAGGCCACGGGATGGAATGATAGTCCCACTTCTGTTCATGTTTTTTAGAATGTATTCCCCGATTGTTTGGATTTTCGGTGAGATAATATACACAGTCTTTGCATAGTTGGTTCCAAAGGGAACGATGACTCTGTCAATAATCAGAGAGATGATTATTGAAACCACCACAGAGTAAAGTGCATTTTCTATTCCAAAGATAAAAATTGAAGAGATAATAATCGTCCCATCTACAAACAAAAGGGCGTTTCCCATTCCTAGAGGTGTGTATCGTGCAAGAATCTGCGCAATAATATCTGTACCTCCTGTATTGCTGCCTGTCCTCATTACGAGGCCTATGCCTATGCCGTTTGTAAGACCTGTGAACAGTGTACAGAGCCATAAAGAGGACTCTTTTGAGTAATCGAGAATACCATTAGGAAAGATGGAATCGAAAATAAAAGTAGACAGAGAGAGAAGGAGGGTCCCCATAAGAGTCCTTATGCCATACTCTTTTCCAAAGACCGCTAGACCCAGTAAGTATATAGGAATGGAAAGAAAGAGGATGATGAGACCAAGCTCCATAGTCTTTCCCGTATTGTCTTCGATTACATGGTAAATAATTGTTCCAAGACCTGAGACGCCTCCCGGAGCGAGACGTGCAGGATTCATGAATACAGAGATGCCGAAACCGGTAAGGAAGGTTCCGAATACAATATATATCCAGTCTGTAAATTCTTGTCTGTTAACCTTTAGTCTTCTCATATTTCACTTCAACTTGTCTGGTAGGGAGGCTCTTTCATTTTCCAGTCTTGAAAAGAGTGTCTCAGTATCTTCTACAACTATTAATGATTCTCTCACTTTTTCTGAAAGAAAACCATCTTCTACAGCCTTATCAAGCATATGGAGAAATGGATCCCAATAGTTATTTATATTATAAAGTGCCACATTTCCACTTGTATATCCCAGTTGGCGCCAAGTAAAGATTTCACTTATCTCTTCAATGGTCCCTATTCCTCCAGGAAGAGCTACAAATCCATCAGAGAGAGAATACATTCTCTTCTTCCTCCGATGCATGTCGTCTTCAATATAGACTTCGTCCTCCACCTGCCCTTCTGTGACAGATGGTCTTACCATGGCTTTAGGCAATACTCCGATTACTTTCCCTCCGTTATCATGTACGGCATGGGCAACCACTCCCATTAATCCTCTGTTTCCTCCACCGTAGACTAGAGTAATAGAATTTTTTGCCATTTCTTTTCCAAGATTTTCTGCTTCAGTTTTGTAAATAGGGGTTTTCCCCATAACAGAACCACAAAATACCGCAAGTCTCTTTAATCGTTCCATATAGAGATGTTGCCATATCTCTCTTTCTTTAACAATCGCCATACATTGTAAGACTTTTTCTTTTATAACGGAAAATAAAATGAAATTTTGAAATAGGTCTATATTGCTTGAAAAGAGGTTAAGACTTATGATTTATAAAGGACAAGGAGTTTTACATGAAGAAACTTTCCAAAGTTTTGCTCTTTATTGCTATAGTGTTATGTATCTCGCTGCCTCTTTCTGCAGCAAAGATGATGAATGTTACATGGCAGTGGTTATTGAATGATCCGTATGTCACATCCTACCGCTATCAAATTGATGGCGAGAATGAAGATGGCTGGACTGTTGTAAGTGCAGACACAGATAAATATGTGGCTGTAGGATTAGATCCATATAAAGACTACACCCTCTATCTCCAGTGTACTTATGACGGAAATGTTTGGTCAGAGAGTGCAAAGAGTACGGCATATGCCCTCTTGGAGTATGTAGAAGTTCCAGCTGTAGTCGAAGAACCTGTTGTAGTAGAAGAAGCACCGGTAGAAGTTGCTCCTCTCATTTCTGGTTCTGCTGAATTCGATGTGTTTGGATTCGTTGTGAATAATAGCTGGAATGACGGAGAGTTTACTGCTCAGACAGCAATTAACGGTATTCTCACAGAAAATGATGTAAGAGGCTTTGCTCTATATGAAATTGAAAAATATGGTTCTTTCCTCACAGATAATGTTTCTGTTGAATTCATCGCTGACGGTTTGAAGCTGTCTTTCCCAAAAGACATCGATCCTTCCCAGTACATCTCTGTATTTAAGAGCGATATCGAAGAATATGTATCAACACTCTTTGCTCCTGTAGAAGAAGTAGAGGAACCTGTAAAGGAAGAAGTGAAAGTAGCGGAAGTCGTTCCAGAGACTGCTGACTTCACAGTATTTGGATACAAAGTCCTCAACAGTTGGGTACCGGGAACATTTACATCCGTCTCCGAGACAAAGGGTCTCTTGTCTGAATCAGACGTAAAGGGCTTTGCAGAGTACGAGATTGGAAAGTACGGCGACTTCCTCCTAGAGAACGTTGCCATCAAATATGTAGCGGACGGCTTTGTCCTCACATATCCAGAGGCCGTGGATCCAGCAGCATACATCTCTCAGTACAAGAGCGACATCGAGGAATATGTATCAACACTCTTTGCTCCTGTAGAAGAAGTGGAGGAACCTGTAAAGGAAGAAGTAAAAGTAGAGGAGCCTGTCGTTCCAGAGACTGCTGACTTTACAGTATTTGGATACAAAGTCCTCAACAGTTGGGTACCGGGAACATTTACATCTGTCTCCGAGACAAAGGGTCTCTTGTCTGAATCAGACGTAAAGGGCTTTGCAGAGTACGAGATTGGAAAGTACGGCGACTTCCTCCTAGAGAACGTTGCCATCAAATATGTAGCTGACGGCTTTGTCCTCACATATCCAGAGGCCGTGGATCCATCAGCATACATCTCTCAGTATAAGAGCGACATCGAGGAATATGTATCAACACTCTTTGCTCCTGTAGAGGAAGTAGTAGAGGAACCTGCAACGGAAGAAGTAAAAGTTGAGGAGCCTGTAGTCGAAGAACCAACTGTTCCAACCGCTCCTTCCGAGCCAGTTGCTGTGGATGTTCCAAAGCCTGCAGAGCTTGTAGAAGTAGTTGTTTCTCCAAAGGCTGAGAAGCTCTCTTCTTATAAGTTCAAGCTTGGTTTCGGTTTCGGACCTGAGTTTGGTATCAACAACAAGGTAGAATATGTAACTATCTTCCCACGTCTCTCCATTACAGCCGACTTCCAGAATGTGTTTACAGTATCTAAGTTCGGCTTTGGAGCCAGAATTGATCTCACAGGTGTATTTAAGCCGCTTGATGGAACATTTATCGGTCATGAATTCAAGTTCTTCCTCAATGGAAACAACTGGGCTGTAGATGCAATGATCGATGCCAAGCTTATGGCTTATGCAAACTTCGACAAAGTCCAGCTCTATGTCGGTGGTGGTATCGGATATTCAATTGGGTCACATAGTCTCTACAAGTATACACATACAAGTGACGTCATGATCTTTGGTTTCGATACGGCTGCAGCACTCTCTGCTGTTGTGGGTCTTGATTGGAATATTAATGATAAACTCACTTTGACTCTTGAAGGTAACTACAGATACTTCTTCCAGAGTTCATCTAAGGCTCAGACATTTGCAGCGACTGTCGGAATGGGATTCATGTTCTGATAGAGTTAAAAACTATGTAATGCTCCGGCTAAGTCGGAGCATTTTTTAAAGTAGAATTCACTATGTGGGGAATAATATGGAAATATCAAAAGAGACAATAGACTACGTTCTTTCTTTCAGTGAAGACAGAGATTGGAAACAGTTTCATAATCCCAAAGATTTAGCCCTCTCATTATCATTGGAGGCATCTGAACTATTGGAGCTTTTCCAGTGGCTTGGCAGCGACGAAGCAGTAAAGAAAAATAAAGAGAAAATGAGGGAAGAACTGGCTGACGTCATTGTCTACGCTATCGATTTTGCAGATGCTTTGGGTTTTGAGGATCTAGATGGACTCATTACGGACAAGATGAAGAAAAATGAGGAAAAGTATCCTCTCACAAAGGCAAAAGGATCCAATAAAAAGTATACGGAGCTTTAATTGTTTTCTATATCTAAAAGCTTTTTCTTTAGCTCTATACCCAGGGAAAAGCCGCCCAGGTTGTTTTTACCTACAACCCTATGGCAGGGAATAATAAGAGGGATGGGGTTTTTGCCGCAGGCATTGCCTATAGCTCTATAGGCTTTGCTTCCTATTCTCTCCCCAATCTCTCCATAACTTACCCTCTCTCCATATTTGATCTTTAATAGCTCCCTCCATACTTTTTCCTGGAAGGGAGTTCCTTTTGGAGACAAGGGAAGATCAAATTCTTTTCTTTCTCCCCTTAGATATTCCTCTACCTCTGTCTTTGCTTTAAGAAGGAGGGGAGTATACTCTTCGCTTTTAGAAAAAGAAAAGAGAAGGGAAGATATTCCTCCTCCCTCCTCTTCAATCGTTATAGGACCAAGATCCGTCAAGAAAGATATTTTCAACTTCTTCTCCTAGGCTTACGGTTTGCACTGATCTTCACTTTTATCTTTTTTCTTATGAGATAGCAGTGGTGAATCTTCATATCTCTCTTAAAGTCATCTCCGATAGTCTTCTCTGTAATGTCTTCAACAACATATTTTTCAGTCACTTCAGGGTCAAGTTTAAACTTCCTGTAGTTATTTGAGAAAATCAATGTGCCTCCAGGAGAGAGATGCATTGCAGCTGCATCTATGAGTTTGACATGGTCTCTCTGGACATCGAAGGATCCTCTCCTGTCTTTACTGTTGGAGAATGTAGGAGGATCACAGAAGATAAGGTCGAACTTATCATAAGTATCCCAAAGCCAATCAATGACATCAGACTTATAGAGAAGGTTACCAAAGACTGTAGAGTAACCGTTGAGTTTCAAGTTCTCTTCCATCCATGCCAGGTATGTGGAGGATGCATCTACAGATACTGTCGAAAGTGCACCGCCCTTTATGGCGTTTAGTGTTGCCGTTCCTGTATAGCAGAATAGGTTCAAGAATCTCTTATCCTTTGCCATCTCTTGGATCATCATTCTCACAGGTCTATGATCTAAGAACACTCCTGTATCAAGATAATCTGTGAAGTTGACAAGTAATCTGACGCCGTTTTCTCTTGCGACCATCATTTTATTATTGGAAGCAAGTCTATTGTACTGGCCTTTTCCTTTCTGTCTTGAGCGCTCTTTGACATAGATAAAGTCTTCATCGATTCCTGTAGCCTTTTCTGTCGCCCTTACCAGTTCTCCAAGCCTTCTCTTTGCATCTTCAGGATCTATTGTATCCGGAGCTGCGTATTCACTTACTACTACCCACTTTCCCATGTAGATATCGATGGATGCAGAATACTCAGGCATGTCGGCATCATATATTCTGTAGCATTCTACGCCTTGTTCTTTCATTAAAGGAGTAATCTCCTTAATGTTCTTCATAAGGCGGTTATATGCCATCTCTGCTCCTGGAGTCAAAGGTTCAGCTTGTCTTAGTTTCTTCTTTTCCAGAGCTTTCTGCATCATTGCGTCCCTCTCCTCATCAGTGAAGATGTGGTAATGGGCGGCCTGACACATGATTCCACCATTAAACAGAGTGTTGGTTCTATCTGGTTTCATGTCTATGTTTGACAGTAGCTCGCTGTTTCCAGTAAGAATGGTAGCGTCCCAACCCTTGAATACATTCTGCAGGACTATACCTGTCTTTTCGTATAGGGAGTCGATGTCCCTGACTGTCATTCTTTCTCCATAAGGAGGATCTGTAACGATGCATCCCTTTGCAACAGGAGGTTTTTCAAGCTTAGTAAAATCCTGCACAGAGAAAGAAATAAAATCATAGACGCCAGCTTTAAGGGCTGCAGCCTTGCTGATCTCTACGGCAGTGCGGGAGATATCGGAGGCATAGATGGAAATGTCCCTCTCGTCTATTGCCTTTCTTCTTCTCTCCTCAGCTTCTTCTACTACTCTGTCAAAAGCTTCTTTATCAAAGTTAGGAAGACTTTCAAATGGATAAGGTTTTTTCCTCAACAAACCTGGAGCTGTATCTGTTGCCATAAGGGCGGCTTCAACAGCGATTGTCCCTGAACCGCAGAATGGATCATAGAATGGGAGGGGATTGCCGTCGTTTACACTCTTTCTCCACTCACTTCTTCCTATGAGAGCTGCAGCAAGGTGCTCTTTTAAAAGTGCTTCTGTCTGCTCCCCTCTGTATCCACGCATCGAGAGGTTCTCTCCTGAGAAGTCTACATACCACTTTACTGTGTTTTCCTCGATGTGGACATGGACTGTAAAGTCCGGTTCATGGATTTCAATATATGGTCTTTCGCCATTAAACTTTTGTCTTATTCTCTCTACAATGCCGTCTTTAACTTTCAAAGCTCCATAATGGCTGTTTGTTATGTAACGACAGTTCTGGGTGGTACATGTAACTTTCAGAGTCTTAGTAGGGTCGATATATTCTTCCCAAGGAAGCATTGCAGTGGCATCTTCTAGTTCTTTGTCTGAAATGATATCGTCATCTACAAAAAGCCCCATAAGAAGACGGGAACTGATTCTAGTCTCAAAACAGAATCTATACCCAGTTTCCAATGATCCTTCGAAATCTACTCCGCTTGGAGTGACTCTTACTCTTTCAGCTCCGGCTTTTCTAGCCTCTTCGGCAATCAAATCGCCTTGGTTTGCCGCACTTGTTGCAAAAAATATCACTTTTCCTCCGTAAAGAGCGTTTCCAAGTCGCTCTTCTCAAATTTATATTCAGTGCCGCAGTTGAAGCACTGTAAGACAAGGGGGGACTCTCCCTTGAGTATTTCTTTTTTTTCTCCCTCTGGAAGATTTTTCAAGTATCCTTCGAATCCTTTTTTTGAGCAAGGGCAAGAGAAGCCGATAGGAGAAGAATCTAGACTCATTACTCCGAAAGATGAAAATTCTTTTTCCATATATTCTTTCAGTGTGCCGCCTTCAGATAAGAAAGTACCGATATCAGTCATGGTAGATGCTTTTTGCTGAAGAGATTCAAGTACATCTTCTCCGCATCCAGGTAGAGCCTGCATAAAGATTCCACCTGCTCCCCATACTCTTCCCATTTTGTCAAAATGGACAGAGAGTGCAAATAATGAAGGTGTCTCCTGTGACTGCTTATAGTAAAGGGCCAGATCTTGTGCCAGGTGGCCGTATTCCATCATTATCTGACCTGAGAATGGAGTCTTTGAGCCTTCGAGAATCTTTGTGACAGTCAAGAATCCGGGGCCATAGATTTCATTTGTATCAAGGCTTTTGAGCTCATGTTCAAGAGGAATAGGGTTACATAATAAATATCCTCTGACGGCGCCACATGCCCAGGATTCTATGCTCATGCCCTTGACAGGTCCTCCACACTCGATTTCCAACCTTATTCTGTCATTGCCTTTGACCTCAGAAGAGAGTAGGGCTCCTGCGATATATCCCTGTCCAAGCATATATGTTTCAAGTAAGCCCGTCTTATGGTTCGCCCTCATTTCGTTGACCATTCTTGTGGCAGATACGGCGCTTACTCTGACTTCGCCGTCTGCAATAAGAAAGACTTCCCTTTTATCGTCTTTGAGAGATGAAATATGATCCATCAGTTCTTTGTCATAAATCTTTTCTTTAATCATAGTTATTATTGTAGTAAAAGGAGAGGTATAGTGGAAGTGACGAAAATGCTTGTTCATCTATTCTCCATTTTTCTTTATTCTTATTGCGTTGTCTTTGGTTAGATATAAGAGTATCTTTCTTTTGATAATAATTAGTTTCCGGAGTATAAATGAAAAAGGCATTTTTGGTAATAGTGGTGTCTCTCTTTGCTCTTTCATCCGTGTTTTCAGTCAGTCTGGATGAAATAATAAATGGAGCCAAAGAATTGAGCCCCACATATCAGAACGTAATTCTTTCATATGAAAATTCTTTGATAAACATAAGAAGCCTTGAAAGAAAAGATAAAGTCGGAGTCTCTGTCTCCGCTTCCGTCAATCCTCTCTATGAAGAGAATAGTCTACTGGGTGGCTCGGTAGAAACAAAGAAGGGAATAAACACCTCATCCACAGCTACTATCACTCTCCCTAATGACGGTAAGACGACGATCTCTGGAGGAGTGGGAGTAAAGACGTTTTATGATGGATCCTCCACGACTACTAGTCTTTCTCTGGATGCTTCCCATACTTTCGACTTTACCGGGTATTCGTCTTCTACTACCGATGATTTGACACTTGCCACCACAAAGTATTCTACAGAGCTTTCCAAAGCTACATCCGAGCTTAATTTTGAAAAGAGTGTAATCAACACCGTCTCTGCTATTCTTTCTTATGAGAAAAACATCAAGAAAGCCCAGAAGAGCGTAGATGACCAAAAGAGCATAGTAGAGAAGATGGAGACACTGGGTACATATTCCAAGTCATCTACCACGTATATTAATGCTGTAAATGTTCTTAATCAGCTTCAATCTTCTCTTGATTCAGCTCAGAAGCAGTACGAGAATGCCTTGAAGAGTTTTGAAAAAGTAAGCGGTATGGAGTGGACGGGACTAGATGATATCCCAGAGCCTGTTTTGGATTTGAAGATTTATGATAACGGAAATACTTCCGTTCTTATTACATCTCTGAAAGCAGAAGCTGCAGTAGAGAACTATAAAGCAGAAGTGGCGAAACTAAATCCTATGAACCTTTCTGTTTCAGGAAAAGTAAACGGCACTATTTCCGACTCCTCCAGCACTTCTATTTCAACTTCTCTTTCTTATACTGGTGACAATTGGTCTATCTCCGCCACCCCGGGATTATCGATAACAAAAGACAAGACTGTTCCGTCTTTAACAATAAGCGGAAGGTGGTCAAATGGCGGAACTATGAATACAAGCGACGAAGACGCCCTCTCCGCTTCATCAAATAAGATGGTTTCCGCTGAGAATGATTACAGGGACGCCTTCTCTTCATATTTCGATGAAGCTCAGTCGCTATCTCTTCGTATTCTCTCTTGGGAGGCAGAGTACTCCAATGCCAAGGCTTCTCTTGATTATGCAAAAATGATGTATGAGAACGAAAAGGTTATGTTGGAATATGGTTTCTCAACAGAGAAAGACGTAAGAAGTGCAGAGTTAAGTGTCATCTCTGCAGAGTATGATTTAAAGATGACGATGCTTGAAGGACTCTCTTTGGAGAGAGACCTGAAGATATTTGCTCTATAATGGAGATATAGACTATGGACGATAAGAAAAAGATTGAAGAAGCTCTCAGCGAAAGCGAGATTCAAGAAAAGAAACTAAGGGCTGCAAAGGCTGCAAGAAAGAGAAAAAAGAGAATAAAGAGCATCATAGGATGGCTTGTCGTCATATTGATCATCTCTCTTGTCCTGATCTGGTTCTTGAAGATGAAGAAAGACAGTGAAGCTCAGATTGAAGCTTTGAAGAATATGAACTCTCAAATCGAAGCTACAGTGGAGAAAAGCACATATGACAGGGAGATAGATATTTCTGGATATGTAGTACCCTTCGACACTTTGGAAGCCAAGTTTAGAAGTACGGGTGCTGTAACAGGAGTGTATGTAAGTGAAGGCGACTATGTAAAAGAAGGTCAGGTTCTTGCAACTATCGACGATACTCAGCAGAGAATGAATCTCCAGGATATTGAAAACCAGATTGCTGAAGCCAGGCTATCTGGTTCTACAAAGACTTTGGAACTCTTGGAGATGAGAAAGAAAAACTACGAAAACGCTTTGGATTATACAACCCTCAAAGCTAACTTTGACGGTGTAGTTTCGAAAGTAGATGTAGTAGTAAACGATTATTTCGATGCTGGATCCAGTGCAGTGACTATCATTGATAGGTCAAAGTTAAAGACTACCATCGAAATAGATGAAATCGATATGCAGTATGTGACTCTTGGACAGAAGGCTGTTCTCCACTTCGATTCTGTTCCTGGAGTGGATGTGGAGGCTTATGTCTCATATATTCCTATGACAGGCCGATATACAACTCAGGGAATAGGTGTAGTGGATGTAGAGCTTACTATCGATAATCCTCCAGAGGCTTTGATTCCAGGCTTTACATTTAACGGTACTCTTACTTATGACGGAGAAGTGGAGATGCTTCTCATTCCTTCCTCGGCTGTAAAGACAGGGCGTGGCGGTCAGACTTCTGTAACTGTAAAGAACCCAGACGGAACAACAGATGAGAGAAAGGTCACTGTACAATACCTTGGAGAAGGAATGTCACAGGTGCTTTCTGGACTTAAGGAAGGCGAAGTGGTGGTTTATGAACCAAGTTCAAACAATGCTTTTTCTATGATGATGGGGATGATGGGAATATGATAGAAAAGCCTGTAATACAGCTTATTGATGTCAGGCGCTACTATCTAGTGGGTGAATATCTTGTAAAAGCTTTGGATGGTGTATCACTTTCCATTCCAAGAGGCTCTTTTACAGCCATCATGGGGCCCAGCGGCAGTGGTAAGTCTACAATGATGAATCTCATAGGCTGCTTAGATACTCCTACTAGCGGTTACATCACCATAGGCGGTGAAATGACTAATGGCATGAATGAAGAGGAGCTTGCATATCTTAGAAATGAAAAGATAGGCTTTGTGTTTCAGCAGTTTAACCTCCTTGGCAAGGTCAATGCCTTGGAAAATGTTATGACGCCTATGACATATGCAGGAATTCCTCATAAAGAGAGAAGAGAAAGAGCAGAGGAGATGCTGGAGAAAGTAGGATTGAAGGACAGAATGAAGCATCTGCCATCTGAGCTTTCAGGAGGTCAGAAGCAGAGAGTCGCCATAGCCAGAGCTTTGGTAAATGATCCTGATATTCTATTGGCTGACGAGCCTACAGGTGCTTTGGACAGTAAGACGGGAAGCGAAGTAATGGGGCTTTTTCAGGAGCTTCATGAAGAAGGAAGGACAATCGTCTTTGTAACACACGATAGGAAACTGGGCTCCCAGTGTCCGAATCAGGTGTTAATAAAAGACGGAAGGATAGTGGAAGGCGATGTTTTTGGAGAATCTTAAGCTTGCGTTCAATAGCATGTTCACCAACAAAATGAGAACCTTTCTCTCCTTGTTGGGTATAGTGATAGGTGTTGGTTCCGTGGTAACCATCATGAATCTTGGGGAAAGTGTCAAAAGATCTATTACAGACAGTATGAATATCGGGGGTGTCGATGAAGTCTCTGTAATTCCAACAGGAGCCAATGCTGTATTCTCGGAAGAGTTTGCATATACTTTCCAAGATAATGTGTTGGGAATAGAGAGTGTATCTATCTATGTAAATACAAATGCAACTCTTCGTAACGGGCAGGAGACTAAGAATGCCCAGGTCTATGGCGTCACTTCAAACTATTTCGATTCTTCTGAAGATATTCTTTATGGTGATTTTTTTACAAGAGAGAATAACTTGCATAGAGATCAGGTGGTGGTGTTGGGATATGACTTGGCCCAGGACTTGTTCCCAGGTGGGGACGCAGTAGGTTCCTATGTCTCAATATTCCGCAATCAATCTAAGCAATATAGAGTAGTTGGCGTTCTGGATGACACTTCAGGTTCTATAAGCACCAACACTAACAATTATGCTTTCATTCCCTTCAATACTTTCGACCAAAGACTAAAAAAAGTGAACGCGGTGTCCCAGTACACTATAAAAATAAAGGAGGGATACAACGCTACTGATGTCGCCGCCGACATTAAGTCATATCTATCTACTGTGGCTTCTTCCAATGACTACTACGTCTCATCAGCCCAGGAGCTTGTAAACATGACGGAGTCTGTTACAGGATATCTGACTACGTTCCTTGCAGCTATAGCGGCAATATCGCTGTTGGTAGGTGGTATCGGGATCATGAACATCATGCTCGTGACAGTTGTTGAAAGGACGAGAGAGATAGGTATCAGAAAGGCCTTGGGTGCAACTCCCAAGACAATCAGGTCCCAGTTCCTGGTTGAGGCTACTGTTCTTTCTATTTTCGGTGGAGTGATAGGAATAATATTTGGAGTAGTAGTAAGTTATGTAGTGGCCTCCGCTGCAGGCTGGACACTTTACTTCTCAATCGGAGCCATTGTCCTATCTTTGGCTTTCTCCTCGGCTGTAGGAATATTCTTCGGCTGGTATCCGGCTGCAAAAGCTGCGGCTTTGGATCCTATAGAAGCTTTGGCATACGAGTAATTCTTTTTAACTTTCGACATGCGGGGATGGAATCTGTATTTCGTCCCCGTATTTTTCTCAGTGTTAAAATTAACATGGAATTAACTTTAGGTCGGTTAATTACTTTTTTCTTTATGTTAGTCTTACTCCATGGACCTTGTAATATCTCTAATTAAGATAATTGGCTCAGTAGGACTCTTTTTATTCGGTATGCAGATTCTCTCTGAAGGACTTCAGAAGTCTGCCTCGGGAAAGCTCAAAAAGACCCTTGAAATGATGACAGGTAACAGATTGTTGTCTGTTCTTACAGGATTCTTGATTACGGTAGTTATACAGTCATCATCTGCGACTACTGTCATGGTGGTGTCATTTGTAAACGCAGGCCTGATGAACCTAATCTCGGCAATCGGTGTAATACTTGGAGCCAACATAGGAACGACGGTCACAGGATGGCTCGTGGCTTTGTTAGGTTTCTCTGTAGATATTACGATATTATCTTTGTTTTCTATAGCCGTGGCCCTTCCATTCCTTTTTTCAAAAAAGACAAAGGCGAGGGAGTATGCAGAGATATTCATGGGTTTCGGCCTTTTATTTATAGGTCTCGAATTTATTCAGGCTTCTATGCCTGATATCTCATCTCATCCTGAGATTCTCTCATTTTTATCACAGTTTGAAGATGGTTCCGTATTCTCAATACTTATTTGTGTCCTTATCGGAACACTTTTGACAATAGTCGTCCAGTCCTCATCTGCATCTATGGCCATTACAATCACCATGGCTTATCAAGGATGGATTGGAGTATGGACTGCCTCAGCTCTATGTCTGGGACAGAACATAGGAACTACTGTCACTGCTTACATTGCCTCCCTTGGAGCCAGCACCAACGCTAAGCGTGCTGCAACTGCCCATACTCTTTTTAATGTTGTCGGTTCGGTGCTGGTTCTTTTCTTGATGAAACCTATGTTGAATATTGTGGATTGGATTACGAGGGCGAATATATTTGCAATAAGCGAGGGTGAAATGCATATGGTGCTTCCTACCTTCCTAGCCACTTTCCATACACTTTTCAACGTTTTCAATACAATCGTTTTCTTCCCGTTTGTGAGACCCTTTGCTTCTCTTATCGAGCACATTATTCCAGAAAAGAAGAAAGACGAAGAGGAGCACTATCAGTTTAAGTACATTGCGGGAAGAGCGGAGGCTCCTGAGTTTTATCTTATTGCATTAAAGAACGAAGTAAAGAAACTGGGACTTTTGACAAAAGAGATGTTCCTCTCTTGGGCGGATCTTTCTTCTTCTGAAAAAGTAGACAGAGTCAGCGATAGGGTGTTGGAACTTAAGAAGAGTGAGGAGAGGGCCGATGAGATGCAGGACGAGCTTACATCTTTCTCTATTCTCATGCTTCAAAACTCCCAAAGCCCCACAAATGCAGACGAATTGCATAAGATCATTAGAGTCATAGATGAGCTTGAGTCTATTACAGACAGTATCTATAACCTTTCGAAACTCACCGAGGATAGATTTGGAAAAGGAATAGTATTTACAAAAGAGGAGAGGGATGAAATCTCAAGCTACCGTACGCTTACAGGAGATTATGTTTCTTTCGTCGTCGATAACCTGGATTCCAGTGATGTAGATTTACTCAATTCCTCCAGAGCTATGGAAGAGAAAATGGATAGCGAGCATAAAAGACTGTCTAATGAAGTGCAGTTAAGGCTAGAGAATAATAAGGGCGACTTCAGAACCCAGCTTTTGATATTGGAAGTGGAGAGAAACCTGGAGCACATTGGCGACTATCTGTTGAATATTTCCGAGACACTGGCAGGGGGTAAGGCCTCGGACCATGAGGACTAAAACATTTAATTAGTTTCTATTGTCGAACCTTGAAATTATCCTTTCTAACTTAATACAATTTGAGATATGAAAAAGTGTATTGTAATTTTATTTTCTATATTGAGCATATTTTCTCTATGTGCCCAGCCTGTGGCGGAGGAGACGGAGGTGGTGACTCTAAACATCGCCGCATTAAAGGGACCGACAGCCATGGGTATGGTGGAAATGATGGAGACAAGTGGAGATAGTTATACTTTTACTCTAGAAGGTTCCCCGGATGCCATCACTCCTCGAATAGCGAAGGGTGAAATAGATATTGCAGCTGTTCCTGCCAATCTTGCCGCCGTACTTTATAACAATACAAAAGGCGTGAAAGTAATCGCTGTAAACACTTTGGGTGTTCTGTACCTCGTTGGTAATGGAGAGATGGAGATAAATAGAAGGGAAGACCTTTTGGGTAAAACCATATACAGTGCGGGAAAGGGGTCCACACCTCAATATGCTCTTGAAAGTATACTTTCCGCCCTTAATCTTGAAGAGGGAAAAGATGTATTTGTGGAGTGGAAGAGCGAACATGCTGAATGTGTAGCGGCTCTTTTGTCCGATACTGAAAGTATTGCAATGCTTCCTCAGCCTTTCGCCACTTCGGCTTTAATGCAGAATAAGAGCTTGTCTATTGTTCTGGATCTAAATGAGCTATGGGAAAGTATAAACGGTAGTCCTCTCATCACCGGATGCCTGATTGCCAGGAGTGAAGTATTGGAGAAATATAAAGAAGCGGTAGAGTCTTTCCTCTCTCTATACTCTTCAAGCGTGGATTGGGTCAACTCAAACAACGCTGAAGCATCACTTCTGATAGAAAAATATGGAATAATCAAGGCCGCCGTTGCTGCTAAGGCTCTTCCTTACTGCAACATAGTATGTATGAGGGGCGAAGAAATGAAGAAAGCTCTCAACATATATTACAACTCACTATATTCCCTTAATCCAAAGAGTGTCGGTGGAAGTATTCCTAGTGAAGAGATATATTTCTGAGAAAAAAAGAAAGATATTTTTAGTCGTCAGCATAGTCTTCTGGGTGCTTTTCTGGTGGACTATGTCGACTTTAATAAAAGAAAAGCTATTTCTTCCTTCTCCCTTTAGTGTACTAAGGGCACTGGTATTTCTTTTCCCGGAGGAAGAATTCTGGTCTAGCATCGCTTTCTCTTCTTCCCGTGTTGTACTATCTTATTCATTCTCTTTCTTGGTCGCCGTGGTCTTCGGAGTTTTTGGGGGACTCTCAGAGAAGTTTGAAATACTTCTTTCCCCTCTTGTGAAGGCTATGAGAAGTATTCCCGTGGCATCAATAGTAATATTGGTCCTTCTCTGGGTTAATAGTAGGAACCTTTCTACTGTTGTGTCTTTTTTGGTAGTCTTTCCTATTCTTTATGAAAGTGTAATGTCAGGAGTAAAAAACACAGACCCACTTTTAATTGAAGCCGCAGACAACTACAGAATAATAGGTTATAGAAGACTCAGATATATGTATCTCCCCTCTGTATTCCCTTATTTGGAGAACGGAATAAAGTCCAGTCTAGGTTTATGTTGGAAGAGCGCAGTTGCAGCAGAAGTCATAGGACTCCCCCTCCATTCAATGGGATCAAAGCTATATGAGGCTAAAGTCTACTTGGATACTCCCTCTCTTTTTGCCTGGACTCTTGTGATAGTGGTATTGGCTGTCATCTTTGAAAAGCTTGCTTTCCTTCTGTTGAAAACTATCAAGAGGAGAGTGATGAGATGAAAGTAAATATAAAAAAGAAAGCTTTTGGTACAAATGTAATCTTCTCCGACTTTTCCCTCTCAATAAAAGAGGGAGTAACCTCTTTTATTATGGCACCTTCCGGTTGGGGAAAGACCACACTACTTAGAATAATGGCAGGGCTTGATGACGACTTTGAAGGATCGGTGGATGGTAAGAGCGGGAATAATATAGTTCTATTTCAAGAGAATAGGCTTGTGGAAGGAATATCTGTGTTGTCTAACCTTAAGGCCTTGGGGGTGAGGGAAGAAGAGTGTATAGATGTCCTTTCCCACCTTTCTCTTTATGAAGATAGATATAAGAAAGTATCGGAGCTCTCAGGGGGGATGAAGAGGCGGGTGGCTCTTTCCCGTGTTCTTCTGTTATCTGGCGACAGATATTTTCTTGACGAGCCCTTTACTGGCCTAGATGATGATTGTAAACGTGAGACGGCGTTGTATGTAGCGAAAAAATTAAGTGGAAGGACAGTTGTTGTTGTAAGTCACAATAAAGAAGACAGCCTTCTTCTTGGAGCTGTAGATACTTTGGTTTTGGGAGAATGAAAATGGAAGAGAGAATTGAAGCGCTTATAGAAGCTATGGATAAGTTCTATGGTGAAGATGGTGATAAAGACAGAGCCCATACTCATAGCGTCTGGCTTATTGCAAAGACTATCGGCGAAGAAGAGGGCTTAGATAAAACTCAGGTGGATATTATAGAGAAAGCCGCTGTCCTTCATGACGCAGCATGCCCTCTATGCCGCTCATTGTATGGGAAGGCTGAAGGAAGAATGCAGGAAGTTCACTCAAGGGAAGTGATCGACCCCCTTCTTTCTATCCTCGGTTGGAGCAAAGAGACTAAAGAAAAGCTTATTGATATGGCGTCCCGCCATCATACTTACTCGGATTCAGATCCAATAGAAGATGTAGTCTTGAAGGAAGCTGACGCTTTGGTAAATCTATCGGAAGCGGAGTCTTTCGACGTGAATAAGGCAATCTGGTATGGGGCTAATGTATTTAAGACCAAGACTGGTAAGTTCTTGCTTGAAAAACTTATCAGGGCAAACCTAGGAGAGGGAGAAGAAATATAGAATTGGAAATGAGACTTAAGTGTATTATACTCAAGGTATGAATAACGAAAAACTACCAAAGTGGGACCTTGAGTCCATTTATCCAAGTGTTACGTCACCTTCATTTGAGGATGATATTAATTCCATCTATAAAAAAGCCGAGGAATTGAAGAGTATGAGTGCAGATAAAAACTCTTCTATTCTTTCTATTCTCTCTTTGTATGATGAGATGGCGGATATAGTAGAAAACGTAGGAAGCTACGTCTATACATCATTTTCTGTTAACACCACTGATAGAGACGTGATCGCTGCAATGGGAAAGGCTGAGAAAGCTCAGACAGCTGCTGGTGATGCGTCAACTGTAATGGTTCATTATCTGTCACAGCGCACAGATGAATTCTCTTCCCCTGAACTTGAGCCATATGCTCTTTTCTTGAAGGAAGTGAAGACAGATGCAGAACATATGATGAGTCTTGAGGAAGAAGCTTTGGCAAACGAAATGCTTCAGGTTTCAGCCTCCGCCTGGTCTAGACTTCAGGAGTCTGTTACCGCTTCTATCCACGATGGCGACAAGACACTCACTCAGCTCAGAGGCTTGGCGATGGATAGCGATAGAAGCGTAAGAAAGGATGCTTATGAAAGAGAAGTAAAGATCCTTGGTGATAACAAGACCGCTATCGCTGCCGCTCTTAATGGAGTAAAAGGAACAGCTCTGTTACTTGAAAAGAGAAGGGGATGGAAAGATCCTTTAGATAGATCCTGCAATACAGCACGTATTTCAAGAAAAGCTCTTTCCGCCCTCATCGGAGCATTGGAGGAGTCTCTCCCTATTTTCCGTGATTATCTGAAGACGAAAGCGAAACTATTGGGTTTGGAGACATTGGAGTGGTATGACATGTTCGCTCCAGTCGGAGATGCATCTATGAGCTTTACTTTCGAAGAGGCAAAGGCTCTGATCATAGACGCTTACTCTTCTTTCTCTCCTGAAGTAGGTGCCTTTATAAAGAATGCCCTCGAGTCCCATTGGGTTGATCCTGAAGCTCATGAAGGAAAAATCGGTGGCGCTTACGATATCTTCTTCCCGAAGAAGAAAGAGTCAAGAGTAATGATGAACTGGGAAGGAACATATGACAGCGTCTCTACTCTCGCCCATGAATTGGGACACGCTTACCATGACAGCGTAGTAAAGAATTATCCTGCTTCCCAGAGATCATATCCTATGACACTTGCCGAGACAGCTTCTATTTTTGGAGAGACTGTTATTTTCCAGGAAGTATTGAAGAAGGCTGATAAAGACCAGCAGCTTTCATTAATAGAGGCTTATGTCCAGGGTGCATGCCAGGTGTGTGTAGATATACTCTCCCGTTTCTACTTTGAACGCTCTGCTTTTGAAGCAAGAAAAGAAGGGGAAGTCACAGCTGATGATTACTCAGCTATGATGCTGAAGGCTCAGGAAGATACATATGGAGATGGATTGGGAATCAAGCATCAGTATATGTGGGCTGTAAAGGGCCACTACTATAATGAAGGCTTCTCTTTCTATAACTACCCGTATGCATTTGGCCAGCTTTTTGCACTTGGTCTCTTTGCTTCAAAAGACAGTGTCTCTGATTTCCCAAAACACTACAAAGAAGTTTTGTCTATGACAGGTCGCTTCGAAGCCAAGGAAGTTGCAGCTGCTGCTGGTTGTGATATCGAAGACAAAGAGTTCTGGAAGAAAGGAATCTCAGTCATCGCCGGCTATATTGAGAAGATGAAAGAGTGGCTTTGAAAATCGAAAAGATGATTTCTCTCTGTAAGGGCCTTGGATATGATGACGGAAAGACCGTTATTGTTGAAGGCGCCCTTGCCGGAGAAGAAGTCCAGTATGAAAAAATAACAGAAAAGAAAGGAATGATAGAGGGAAGAGTGAGGGAAATAATCACTTCTTCCCCTCTTCGCGTCACACCTGTCTGCCCCTATTATGGAGTCTGCGGCGGTTGTGATTTCCAGATAGTAGGAGAGAGGGACTCTGCTTATATTAAAGAAGAGATTGTAAAAGATACAATGAAGCGGGTAGGAAAGCTTGATACTCTTCCTTCCTTTGATCCTCCTGCCTATTCTTCTTTCAATAACTATAGAATCAGATGCAGAGTCCATGTGGACGTAAAGACAAAAAGGCAAGGATTCTTGAAAGCAAACTCAAACCAGCTTGTGGATATTTCATACTGTCCTGCACTTGAAGAAAAACTCAATCGTCTGCTATCAGAGAGAGGAGGCGATATCTATAGAAGAGCCAGAGAGCTGATGTTTGAAAATAGAGTAAATAGGGATACAGGCTTTGTAGAGGTTCCTCTATTTTCTGGAGATAGCTTAGTCTCCATGAGTGATAAGAGCGTAGATATTACAGTTGGAGGCATAAAATACTCCACATCCGCTTCCGTATTCTTCCAGTCAAATCCAAAGTTATTGGAGTCTATGTCGGCCTTTGTAAAGGAGAATGTAGTGGGAGAGGACATAATGGACCTCTATAGCGGCGTCGGCACATTCTCTGCTCTCTTTAATGGAGAGAATAAGAGAGTCTATGCTGTCGAGAGGGAAAGAAAGTGTCTTGAACTCTCCAAAAAGAACGCTCCCTCAGCAATTTCTTTCACAGATGACTGTGCCCGTTGGGGAAAGAGCAGAGGAAAACATGTGGATACTGTTATAGTCGATCCTCCAAGAACAGGATTAGATAGGGAAGTGATATCTCTTATTGAAGGGTGGAAGCCAGAGAGAATAATCTACATATCGTGTAACCCTGTTACGGCATCCAGAGACCTTGCACTCTTCTCTTCATACTACCCGGTCAAGGCAAAAGTCTTTGACTGCTACCCTGGCTCCAGTCA
>CAMEXG010000012.1 GCA_945947045.1 uncultured Spirochaetales bacterium
TTTTCTTTTTTTCTAGAATCCATCTATGGATACTTTTATTTCCTCCCCACGATTATTCTTCAGAGAATGGAGAGAAGAAGACAAAGAAGAATTATTCCTTGCTGCTTCAGACAATGAAATAGGACCTATGGCTGGATGGCAACCTCATAAAAGCGTCGAAGATTCACTTAATGTCATCAGAAATGTTCTCTCTGAAGAGAATACATTCGCTATCATTGAGAAAGAAAGCGGGAAGATTGTGGGAAGTACAGGCCTATTTACACCACAAGAGAAGACGATAGAAAGAGGAGAATACGAAATAGAAGTAGGATACTGGATATCTAGAGACAGATGGGGCAAGGGGTATGCGACGGAAACAGTAAAGAGAATGCTTGAATATGCTTTTGAAACATTGAAAATGGAAAAAGTATGGTGTGGCGCATTCGTAGGGAACATAAGAAGCATCAGAGTCCAAGAGAAATGTCTCTTCGTTTATTCCCATGAAGAAGAAGTCTATGTCTCCCCCCTTGATGAATATAGGACAGAAAGGTTCTCTTATATTGTCAAGGATGATTGGATGAATAGAAAATAGATTAATCTACATAGGAATCATATCTGATATCGTATGACATAGCGTCCCATGTATTTTTATCTCAATAAAACGCCACATTACTACAATAAAATATGTTACTTCTCTAAAGTATCAAATGTGTGGAAACAGTGGGAGATATAAATATCAGAACTCCAGTCTCAAAAGAATAGAAAGAGTATCACGAGGGTTATATCCCATATATTCTGAATACTCATCCATGGTATAAAGGAGTGAGAAATCTATAAACCACAGCTTCAAGTCCGCTCCAAGTGTCGGATAACCGCCTTTTAGCCCACACATAAGCCCAAAGCCTTTTGTAAAGTTGAACTTAAGCCCCATATTCGTATGATAAAGGAAGTTTGTAAGTGTAGCCTCCTTTACAAAACCTACGACATCACAAAAATCAATTGAGGCTTTAACTCCGAACCACTTCCAAAAGACTCTCTCCCATCCGCTTCCAATGTTCAAGGTGAAGTCCGACTTAAACTTCTCTTTGTCTCCTGTCACTATGTCCACACTTTCGCTACCATTACCTATGTCTGAAAGAGTCATAGCAAACGATAATCCGTTTTGAAGTCTTACCGTCGTTCCAAGATCAAACGAAAAAGTTGATTCGGCATACTTCAAACCCAAGGCGTCAATGGCGGAAGTTGACAACATATTCATCAATTCAGATATACCGACAGGCGAAGAGTAGAAGGAAGAAGACATATGAGCCACAGCTCCTACTTCCAGCCTTATATCCTTATTAATATCAAATCCATGTCCATATCCAAAAGATCCTCCGAACTTTAAAAATGGAATAAGGCCGACACTGATTCCTTCTCCTGATGTATAGAGACCGGTAGAAGCATCGAAGGAAGCCCCGAAGCCAAAAAGAACAAGAGACGATGAAGTTTTGACATCGATAATAGGAATGGTGCCTGTCAGCTTTGAAAGCACTTCGTTAACGGCATCATAGTCACCTTTACTAAGAGAGGAAAAAGGAATCGTGATTATCTCACTAAAGCTCCCGACGCCCATCTCTATAGCAGGAAGGACAAGATTAAAACTATCATTTGAAAGAGACGCAGGGTTTGTGTAAAAACCTTTGCCTACACCTTTTAAAGACATTCCGGAACTTCCCATGGCCCTATATTCCCTATCCAAGGGTCTATAAGAAGTAAAAGAGGCGGAAAACAGTGACAAAGAGAGAAAAACAAGAATCAAAACAATAACAATGCGTTTCATTTACTCCCCTCCGTCACTTGAACGATGATGTCAGCTACAGTCATTAGTCCTATTTCTTCTCCATAGCTGTAAGAAATACTGTTATAGACGGCTATAGGTGAGAGAATAGATGAAACAACTCCGTCTGCAATATTCATTAATGATGATACGCCCACATTCTTCAACTTCTCTTCAAGAGCTTCACTGTCTTCTGCTTCATCCAGGTTAAATACATTGTCTTTCAGCTCCTCAGAGGAAAGAAGCGACAGGGCTTCACTTACTATTTTTTCCATTCCTTCCAATACGCCGCTGAGAAGGTTTATCATTAACTGACATTTTATATATTCCCCCCAGGTAGGATTAGATGAAGTGGAGAGAATACTAAACAAAGGTTTAAAAAGCCCTGAAATAAAATCTTCACAACACTCGGAAATACTAACTCTGAGAGAATTGTAGTATTTGATTATTTCTTTTGTTTCTTCATCTGCACTTTCTTCATCAAACTCTGGAAGAAAATCTTTTATACAATCGATTATTTTCGTTTTCCCTTTATTAAGAAGAAAAACCGTATTCTTCATAGCCCCCACTAAATCCTGGTCGTCGATTTCCGAGGAAAGATACTCTATTACCTTCTCTTTGCCAAAGCACTTTGCATTCAACACCTGGGCCATGGACTCGGCTTCTTTTTTGCTCTGGGGATAAAGTATGCAGCCATTAAAATCGGAAGGCTTGTCGATTGAAAAAGCAATGGCACTATCTCTATCGCCCACAAAAGATTTGACCACGTCTACTTTATTGTCATCCTCCGAAATATCTGCATCTCCTGTCTTTGATGAAATACTTATAGGCTCCGGTTCAGCAAGTCCAGCCTTCTGCCAGAAGTTTTCAGGAGAACATGATACGGAAAGAATAATAATCAAAATAAAAAATAAAGCTTTCATTATAAGAAATTTAGACCTGAGGAAAGACATAGTCAAAACTATCTTTCCGTCTTTCAATACTTTTTGAAGTATCCTTTTATCTTTTCTACATCTTTTGTCTTTGTCAGAGCCAACTGAAGAAGAATACGGGCCTTAGTAGGTGCCAAGTTATCTCCGACGATAATATTCCCCCACTTATCGAAAGTTGAGTCAGGAACTATCATTCCATTTCCAATGCGGGATGAGCGTACTACCGGAATGGAAAGCTTACCTATCGCCTCATTATACTTTATGCTGTAGTTACCGTTTCCTGCTCCTACAATCACAAGGCCTTCGGAGTTCTTTGCCGCTGCATAAATTAAGTCCGGGTCTGCATCTACGTGGAAAATTAGGATACCTACTTTAGGCAGCTTATCGACACCATCAATAGAAAACTCGCTTTTTAATGTATGAGGCTTTAGAGACATATTATATAAAAGCACATTTCTATCAATAACATAACCCATCATACCGAAATCTCTTCCTCCGAAAGCAGTAACGGAGGTAGTGCTGAGTTTCTGGAAGTCTCTGGCAGAATATATACTATCAGAAAAGACACATAGTACTCCAAGGCCCCTTGCCTTTTCGCTTGCAGCCACAGTCACAGCCTGATAGAGATTCATAGGACCGTCTGCACTTGTCGCGGTGCTTGGTCTCATGGCTCCCGTCACTACAACAGGCTTATCTGTCTTAACCACCAAGTGTAAGAAATAAGCCGTCTCCTCCATGGTATCTGTACCATGAGTTATTACAAAACCGTCTACACTGTCATCTTTACTGATTTCATTTATTTTGGAAGCAAGCCTAATCCAAAGAGAGGAAGTGATGTCATCCGAGTTAAGATTAGAAATCTGTACTTCTTCCAGATCAGCTATTTCATCCAGCCCCCTGACAGCTCTTGCTATTTTATTTATCGAAAGCTTTCCCGGAACATAATCCGTGGCGTCCCCTGGTCTTCCCTCCCCAGCTATGGTTCCTCCTGTCGCCAGAACCACGACTTTCTTTCTTCTCTCCATATACTCCTCCCGATGAAGAATATAGTATAAAAGGAAACGGGTAAAGAAAAGGCTGCTTCAAGATAATCCTCGAAACAGCCAAATGTCAGAAAATCAGAGGCTCTTCATCCATTTTCCTTTTCTGAAGACGATGAATCCGACAAATAGCCTGACCACCTCTTCCATAGAAAGAATCAAGTAAACAAGGTGTATAGGAAGATGGAGAAGACTGGATGAAATCAATGCCAAAGGAACACCGAAGATCCAAGTACCCATAATATCAATGGCACCTGTAATATCAGTGCGGCCTCCGGAACGGAGTATTCCGCCTGCTAGAATCATATTGCTGACTTTTACCGGTGCAATAAACGCATAGACAAGAAGAATCAAGGATCCGATGCTCTTCACACTTTCCTCAACGTTATATATAGAGAGATAGAATGGTCTTGAGGCTATTATAAGGATAGAAATAATACCGCTACCCAGAAGCCCATAGACAATCAGTTTCTTCGAAGCCCATACAGCATTGTCATACTCCTTGTTACCAAGCATTTTTCCAACCATGATTCCAGATGCTTGTGAAACGCCTGTCAGCGTTCCTATCATAATATTCTGTATAGGATATGAGAGCACCATTGCAGCTGCCGCGGCAGTTCCTATATGACCATAGACTCCGCCATATACATTCTCCCCCAAGCTCCACATAAACTCACACACCATTATCGGAAGAAGAATTCTCAAGAAAGCCTTGCCATATTCGCCCTTGTCTCTTCCCTCTGTCTTTCCAGGTAGTGTCTGATATCCCATAATGAGCACTACGATAAATGCAACCAATTGGGAAATGACAGTCGCCCAAGCTGCACCTTCAGCTCCTTTCTGGAGGATAAAAATGAATACATAGTTAAGCAAGGTATTTAGAACAACTGAAAAAAACGTTGCATACATTGGAAGCTTCGCCCTATCACGGCATCTAAGGGATGCAGAAATCATCAGAGTCACCGCCATAGGAACAAAAGAGAGAGATACAATTCTCAAATATGACGCCGCCACTCCTACCGCTATGCCATCGGAAGAATACAGCCCCATGATTAAATGAGGAAATATTAGGGATAGGACAAAGAAGAAAGCCGCCACCGATAAAGCGGAGAAAAGAGAGAGACGGAATGCCCTATATTCTCCTTCTCTATCTTTCTTTCCTACATATTGGCTAAGCATGATAGAGGCGGCTGTGACCACAGCATTCACTACAGTAGAACATAGTCCAGTGAACTTACCAGCGAAACCTATGGCTGCAATTGAAACGCTTCCCAGCTGTCCAACCATTATCTGGTCTGCAATACTAAAGGATGACTGCAACAGACACTGTAGTGTCACTGGAATGGCTATCGAAAACAAATCATGACGAAACTGACGCTTGTCCATAGAAAACCTCTCTGGACAAATAGTATCCCGAAATGAACTAAACATCAAAGGTTAATCGCATAACCTACGAACAGTAAGCCCTTCTTTTAGGCTTACATCCACAATCTTCACTCTATTCTTCATTTCTTTACGTCTAAACTCTTCAAGACTCTCCACAGCATAGAGAGCCCTTTCTTTGTGGTTCTGTGTTATAGTCGTCAGATTAAATAACTGGGCCTCCATACTGCCGTCAAAACCAATGAGGGAAATATCTTGAGGAACCCTTTTGCCATTTGTCTCCATAAAGGCCATGAAATCCAGAGCATAGAAGTCGGAGATGGCGAAGACAGATGAGAAGGAGAGAATATATTCCATCTTCTCTCTATATAGTCTCCATCTCTCGTCTTTATCCATAGGGATCATCATCTCTTCTCCCTTACCCACTCTTTCTATTACTCCCTTGCACCTATCTTCATCCATTCTCCAATGGTTGTCTGTAATACAAAGAACACTTCTATGTCCCATACTGTACAGATACTCTCCCGCCAATAGTCCACCCTTTCTATTGTCCACAGTAAGCATCGCTATTTCTTCATCATCGATTTCGCACATACCGTCATATACTACAAAAGGTATACGGCTCTCTCGTCTGAGAGACGCATAATCGCTGTCACAAAAACCTATCAGAACCAATGCATCCATATTCCACATAGATGCGTAAGTAGGAACCTCGGTTATATCTTTAGTAATCTTGACCATCATGAAAAGGCCCTTGTCTTCCAAAGCCTTTGCAAGTGCATTGAGGGAGGCTGAGACAAAGCCATCCTCCAATACATGATCATGGTACTTTTCGTGATCATTAATAATCACAGCGACAATCCTTGAGTCATTTCTACCCAATAAGAGAGCCGCCATAGAGGGGATATAGTTCCTCTTCTCTATGCATGCCTCCACTTTCTCGATTGTACTTTTGGAGACTTTATTCTTCTTTCCATGTAAGACATTTGAAACTGTAGCCGTGCTTATACCCAGCTCCTCTGCAATATCTTTTATAGTTATGCGGTTCTCTTCCATACTTCGATTATGCACTAGAATTCCCTTTTTGTAAGTCGGTTGGTTTTAATACTTCAACTCTTTCACTTCTAAGGTTAAGCTATAAAAGGAGGAAAAAATGAAAGATAACGTCAAAATAGAAATATGCCTTGAAGATGTAGAGAGTGTCATAAGAGCGGAAAAGGGAGGAGCAGATAGAGTCGAATTATGTTCCGACTTGTTTGAAGGAGGGACGACTCCGTCTCTCGGGTCATTTATCACAGCTAGGCGTCATACGACAATAGCTATAAATACAATGATCAGACCCCGTGGAGGAGACTTCTGTTACTCGGATGTAGAGTTTGAAGCAATGCTGGAGGATGTAAAGGCATTCAAGGAACATGGAGCCGACGGTATAGTATTCGGTATCCTCAACCCTGACGGCACCATAGATAAAGAAAGATCTAGAAAGATTATTGAAGCTTCCAGACCTCTCCCTGTTACATTCCACAGAGCTTTTGATATGTCAAAAGACCTATTCCAATCACTTGAAGACTTAATAGAATTGGGTGTAGACAGAATTCTCACAAGCGGAGGAGAACCTACAGTGATGGAAGGCATCATGAATCTTGAGAAACTGGTTGAGAAAGCAGGAGACAGAATCATCATTATGCCTGGCTGCGGAATAACAGAAAACAACTTTTCATATCTGAAGGAAAGGGTTAAGGCAAAAGAGTATCATGTCCATCTGCCAAAAGAGGAAGTCTCGAAAATGGAGTGGAGACCTGCCCACATCTATATGGGAGGAATGCTGCGCCAGCCTGAGTTCCAGATCATCCACACATCTACAGAAAGAGTAAAAGAAATTGTGGGGAAAAAGTGATGAGAGTACTTGTAGGTGGACTCCACCATGAAAGCGACACTTTTAATCCCATTGTCACAAGAGAAAAAGATGTCAAGATTCTCAGAGGAAAAGATCTATTAAATCACAGAGGTGAAAATTCCACTTCTGGAATAATAGAAACATTAACTTCTAAAAACATTGAAGTAATTCCAACCCTTCTGGCAAGAGCTGTCCCTAATGGAGAGTGGGATAAATCTCTTTATATTTCCCTCAAAAAAGAAATATTGGAGATAGCGGAAGCAAACAAAGTAGATGGAGTCTGCCTCGCTTTACATGGTTCAATGAGAATAAAAGAGATCGGGGAGGCGGAAGGAGATCTATTGGAGAGCTTAAGAGAAATCTATCCTGATATCCCTATTGTCACTTCTCTCGATATGCATGCAACCATCTCAAAAAAAATGATGGAAAACGCAGATGCTTTTGTAGGTTATAAGACGGCGCCACATATCGACGAGAGAGAAACAGGGGTTAAGGCTGCAGAGCTTTTGCTTCACGCTCTCAATGGAGGAAGACTCTCTTCCTCTGCTGTACATATTCCATTTCTTGTGGCTGGAGAAAAAAGCGAAACAAGTGTCAGCCCCATGAAGGAAATAATGGAAAGAGTAAGAAAAGAAGAAGAGAGAGAAGGCGTACTCTCTATCTCTCTCTTGATGGGCTTCCCTTGGGCCGACTCAGAAGACGGAGGCGTAAATGCAATAGTAGTTACAGATGGAGATAAAGAGAAAGCTGATAAAACAGCATTGGAAATAGCAGAATATTTCTGGAACAAAAGAGAAGAGTTCGTCTTCTATAATGAAACCAGGATGCCGGAAAAAGCAGTGGATAGAATATTGGAGCTTATAGGGAAAGGAAAGTGTCCTGTTGTAATAAGTGACAGCGGCGACAACCCCACGGCAGGTTCCAGCCAAGACAATACAGAGTTTCTAAGAATTCTCCTTTCCTCGCCCTATATAAAACAACTGGATCCTCCTCTTATCTACCAGGCGTTCTATGACCCGGTCCTTTTGGAGAAATGCTTCGGCGTCGGAGAAGGCAATACCGTTGAAGGAGAACTGGGAGCATACTTCGACAGAGAGAAGAGCACTCCCATAGAAGTGAGATCAAAGGTAAAAAAGCTCCTTAGAAACTGGGGTGGAACATATAAAACGGACTTGGCTCTTATAGATGTAGACGGAATCGACGTCATCGTAACCAGCGAGCATGTAGGGTGCTATGAGCCAAGTATGATGTGCTCATTGGGCGTAGATATAAAAAAGAGAAAGGCCGTAGTCGTCAAGCTCGGATATCTGGAGCCTGAGATCAGAGCCCTATCCTCTTCCTCCTTTATGGTACTTACTAAAGGAAGCTCCGATGAAATATTGGAGCGTTTACCATACAATAAGATAAAACGCCCCATTTGGCCTTTAGATAAAAAAGGAGACTTCAAGTTAGAGTTCATCAAATAGGTGCAGCTGCACCTATTTTTATAAACCGATCAGAATACGTGGAAAGTGTTTGTATATACTACACTCCCGCCTTTTTTAAGCTCTCTTGTCTCTTTCATATTCTTTAATTCCAGATCCCTGGCACTGTCTCCGAAAGAAACCATAGGCTCCAAGCATACGTACTGTCCATGTTGAGGAGCACAAGTCCATACCGTGAATGTATCCATGGTGCCGAGAGTAGCTTTTACTCCATGAGGACCGGAAGAAGATTTAAGAGTAACTTCCCTGCTCTTGACTCCATCAAGAATGATTGCACCAAAGTCTGTAAGCTCCCTTGAGAGTTTGAACTCATTACCGTTCAGGAATGACGGGAAGTATTGGAAGACACCATTTACAGCTGTCTTCTTTGTACAGTTCTCATTCTCCGAGAAATGGACGGAGTAAGTATCAAGTTCAGTACCCTTTCCGTTGATATCCAGAGAGAAAGCAGGATGCCAGCCGAAAGTATACCAAAGGTCGTCTTTCGCTTTTATTTCAGCCTTGGCTTCATATCCGTCGGACAGGAGAGAATAAGTAACTTTTAAGACAAAGCCAAAAGGATAATTCTCTTTCCTGCTCTTCTCACTGTCTTCAAGAACAAAGGTAATAGAAGAATCTGTTTTTTCAACAAAAGAAAACTCGGTGTCTCTTGCAAAACCATTATTCGGCATATCATACAAGACACCATTTACACTGATCTTATTGTCCCTTGTAGGACCGATCATAGGAAATAGAAGTGGAGCCCTTCTAAACCAATAGGTTTTGTCACCCTGCCATAAATATTCTCTCTCTTCAAAAACCAAACTCTGAGGCTCAGCCCCAAGAGAGGATATCACCATAGTAATTTTGTCATTCTTAATCTGGTAGTTCATTGTTTTTTCCTTCATGGAAATTATGAACCGATTTAAAGAAAACTGAAATAGAAATAAATTAACCGCCGAAGAATACCATTAAGTATCCCAAGAAAGAACCATATTCATCCTTCCTTTCCAATAATTCTTCCTCTTCTAAATAAATAGGATTTCCGCCGCTTTCTTTGGCTCTTTCTTTCGCCTTTGAAGCTACAGACGGAGAATCGATGACTAAAACCAATTCATGGGACAGGGCCATAGATCTGAAGTTATAGTTGCTGGACCCGACGACCAGCCATCTGTCATCTACAACCATCATCTTCATATGAAACAGAGGATAATCTTCACCGCCCTCATCTTTTGTAACATCAAAAAAAGACGCACCTGTAGAGGTGACGATGTCAGCCATACTCCAGGCCATACCAGCCTTTAGATATTCCCGTGGATCCTGAGAACACCAAATCTCATAGTCCACACCTCTATCAACAGCCCTCTCTATGGCTTTTTTCATATTATCGTCTGCACATGGAAGAAAAGGACATAGGAACACGGACTCTTCTGCTTCTTCCATTAATGAGCCGTACATTCCTGAAATAGAGACGTTGTTTTTATAGATATCCCTATTAAAAAGCCATGCCCTATAACTACCCTCCCCTTGGTAAGTATTGAAAGAATCCATATAGATTTGATCAACAGAACCCCTGTTCCAGCTGGAGATGAACTCCTCTAATAGAAGCTTGGCAAGACTTGGTGAATAGAAGAGGTACATGCTGTCTCTCTGGTTCTTTTCTCCCGCACCAATAGATATATAGTTAAGGTTCATGCCTCCCACTACAGCTACTTTTCCGTCTATTACAATAAGTTTACGATGGTCTCTGACAAGAAGTTGTGACGGATTAGCGATATGAGAAAAAGAAAGGGGAGCATAAATTAGAAGGTTTATTCCACTTTCCCTTAGATAGTTGAGGGGCGTCATGACATACTTTGTGTCTGTCATATCCATATTTGAGGAGCCGTCTACTATTAAATATATCCTCACTCCCTCTTCAGCTTTTCTCTCCATTATAGAAAACAGGTTTTCCAAGGCGGGAGAAGAGGATCCAAGGTAGAGGGACATTACAATATAGTCGTCAGCATTTTCAACTTCTTTCTCAAGTCTCTCCAACCACTCTTCACCATCAAAGAACATTTCAGGTTCATCTACAAATACTTCCTTTCCACCGTAATAGGAAAGCTTCTCTTGGATACTTATATCTTTCGATGTAGTTACGTCAGAAACAAAGGGAGAAGTGGAATTACATGAAAGAAATAGAAATAAGATAAAAAAAGAAATAACTCCATATATTCTTTTTCTCATCAAAACATCTCCTTCACGCTTTAAACCGATAGTGAAGTATACTTTGATTTTACTCAATAGGGGAAAAGAAAAACCACAAAAGGATGAACACATATCATAAAAATAGACTATTTTTGCATTCGGAGGATAGTATCTCTTTTCATCATCTCTACAAGTTTCTTTGCAGAAGACTCGATGGAGAGAACTCCACCGTGGATCCGGGCTTCCCACCTCCACTGTGTGCCCCACGCCTATCTCCGTAGGCACATACACCTTCGTTATCTTGCCGTCCTTTCCGTACTTCATTTTATCGAAAAGATCCGCAGCATAGTCGCCTTCTCTATCAGGGCGGGAATAAGCGTGGCCCCTATGAAGTCGGGCTTCTCCTTGAAGTTGACAAAGCCCCTTGGGTTGTTTTTAGCCAAACAAGCAGATCTTGTGATTAGTTGTCCTTCTTCATTTGAAACTTCATTATTCAAAAGTATCATACAAAATAAATGGTAATTCTCCGATGCTAGTTTTTCTATAGTTAAGTATTCTGTTTTTGTAGAAGTAATTAGAAATAAACAGAGTATCCAAATATGCTTAAAAACTACTATGTCTTTGACACGAAACTATTATGTTCCTTTATCATCAAAAACCTTCAAAAAGAATAAATCATTAAAAAAAGTTGTATTATGTTGCACATTTTCTTTTATTACGCAACAACTCTTTCTCCCTCTTCACCTTTTTGCAACCTTTTACTATATTACTTGAAACAAAATCAAGGATTAATGAAAAATGGCAACATATTACAACGAACCATCACACACATTCAGTGAATATCTCTTAATTCCTGGATATTCAGATGCTACATGCATCCCATCAAACGTTTCTCTCAAGACTCCTCTTGTCAAGTATAGAAAAGGAGAAGAAGAATGCCCAATAACTCTTAACATTCC
The DNA here is from genome assembly GCA_945947045.1 of uncultured Spirochaetales bacterium. Taxonomy (GTDB): domain Bacteria; phylum Spirochaetota; class Spirochaetia; order Sphaerochaetales; family Sphaerochaetaceae; genus Ornithospirochaeta. The sequence continues at coordinate 11,663 of CAMEXG010000012.1, forward strand.
CCTTGTATCTGCAATCATGCAGTCAGTGTCTGGAGTAAAGATGGCTGAAGCATTGGCTAGAGAAGGCGGAATCAGCTTCATTTACGGCTCCCAGTCAATAGAAAGTGAAAGTAATATGGTCAGGGAAGTAAAATCATTTAAGGCAGGTTTTGTAAAAAGCGACTCAAATATCAAGCCCACCGACACTCTGAAAGATATTCTTGAACTAAAAGCTAAAACAGGTCACTCCACCGTTGCAGTTACAGACGACGGCAGTGGAAACGGAAAACTACTTGGTATTGTAGGAAGCAGGGACTACAGGGTATCAAGAATGGATCCATCTACCCCTGTCTCTTCTTTCATGACTTCTCTAGAACACCTTATATATGCTTCTTGGCCTATAACACTTAAAGAGGCAAATGACATTATCTGGGACAATAAGCTTAACTCTCTTCCTATTGTAGACAAAGATGGAAGACTAATGTACTTCGTCTTCAGAAAAGACTACGACACACACAAAGAAAATCCACTTGAAGTTTTGGACAAACATAAACGATATCTTGTTGGGGCTGGCATCAATACCCGAGACTATGAAGAAAGAGTTCCCGCTTTAATTGAAGCAGGAGCGGATGTTCTCTGTATCGACTCTTCCGAAGGATTTACAGAGTGGCAGAAAAGAACCCTGTCTTGGATTAGGGAAAAGTATGGAGACAGCGTAAAAGTAGGAGCTGGAAACGTTGTCGACAAAGCTGGTTTCAGATTCCTTGCAGAGTGTGGAGCGGACTTTGTAAAAGTCGGAATCGGTGGAGGCTCAATTTGTATTACAAGAGAGACAAAAGGAATCGGTAGAGGACAGGCCACGGCTCTTATAGATGTTGCAGAGGAACGTGACGCCTATTATAAAGAAACCGGGATATATGTCCCTATCTGTTCTGACGGAGGCCTTGTTTACGACTATCATATGGCGTTGGCACTGGCTATGGGTGCAGACTTCTTGATGCTTGGAAGATACTTTGCACGTTTCGACGAATCCCCTACAGAGAAGATAAATCTCAACGGTAATTATGTTAAGGAATATTGGGGGGAAGGCAGTGCCAGAGCAAGAAACTGGATGAGATATGATCTTGGAGGAGACAAAAAGCTTAGCTTTGTAGAAGGCGTCGACTCCTACGTTCCGTACGCAGGGTCCTTAAGAGACAACGTTAGAATGAGCATGAGCAAAGTAAAATCCACTATGTGCAACTGCGGTGCAATCACAATCCCCGATTTCCAGAACAAAGCCGTACTTACACTGGTCAGTGCTACAAGTATCACAGAGGGCGGCGCCCACGACGTTATTCTCAAAGACAAGAATTTTGAGATCAAATGACCATTGATACCTCACTCCACCATTTGTAAAATAATGGTGGAGAGCGAGGAAATATATGAATCTATCAGAATACTTCTCAACAAGAAAATACCCAGGAAGAATAATCATCTCCGGTTTCTCAAAAGACGGAGAAAAAGTAACAGCCTATGCAATCATGGGAAGAAGCGAAAACAGCAGGAACAGAGTCTTCTGTCTAAAAGACGGCGTTCTAGAGACTAAAGCCTATGATGAATCAAAGGTAAAAGATCCCTCCCTGATCATTTATAAAGCAAAGGCCGGAATAGACGGTAAAACAATAATAACCAACGGAGATCAGACAGACACAATCCTTGACTCAATCAAAGAGGGAAAGACATTTGAAGACGCTCTCATGAAGAGGACATATGAGCCTGACGCCCCAAACTACACACCGAGAATATCTCTGATAATGAATGACGATAGTTACTCATTGTCAATCATTAGGCGTAAAGATGACAAACCGGAAAGACTTATCTGGACTTATGGTGCCTTTAACGGCGTATGCCACACCATCCATACATATGACGAAGGAGGAGATCCCCTTCCATCTTTCTCTTCAGATCCTATACCATTATTTCTTCCAGATACTTTTGAAGAGTTCCGAGATACCCTTTGGAACAGTCTCGATAAAGATAATAAGATATCACTCTATGTATCATGGGGGGAGAAAGAAGAAGTAATCAACGGTAATGAAGGTGGAAGAATCGATCAAATCCAGCTGAAGTACGGTCTAAACCCAAATCAGAAGCCAGCATCAATTTCTATTGAAGGGAAACTTCCTGTGACAGTCCTGAACGGAAGAGCAGGATATATCAACTTTCTCGATGCTTTGAATGCCTGGCAACTGGTAAAAGAGTTAAAGGAAACTACAAATATGCCTGCAGCGGCTTCTTTTAAACATGTATCTCCTGCAGGAGCTGCAATAGCTGTTCCACTCTCGGAGGAAGAAAGGGAGATGTATTTTATCTCTCCAAAGACTAAGCTCTCTCCCCTTGCAACAGCATACGTAAGGGCAAGAGGCGCTGACAGAATGAGTTCATTTGGCGACTTTATCGCCCTCTCGGATGAATGTGATGTTGAGACAGCCAAGATCATCTCAAGAGAAGTCTCTGACGGAGTGATTGCTCCGGCCTTTTCAGAAAAAGCCATGGAGATTTTGAAAGCAAAGAAAAACGGAGCATATACAATTGTCAAAATCGATGAAAACTATCTGCCTCCAAAAGAGGAAATCAGAACTGTCTATGGAATAAAGCTTACTGAAGCCCATAATGACTTCAGGGTGACTGACGATACATTCTCTGAAATCCCCTCGATTAGCAAAGACTTCCCTCTTAGTGCCAGACTCGATATGACTGTAGCCCTCATTGCACTAAAATATACTCAGTCGAACTCTGTAATATATGCAAAGCGAGGACAGACAATCGGTGTCGGGGCTGGACAGCAGTCCAGAATTCACTGCACGAGACTTGCTGGAGAGAAAGCAGACAAGTGGTGGCTCAGACATCACCCGTATGTTCTTTCTCTTCCCTTTAGAGATGGCATCACACGTAACGACAAAGATAACATCATCGAGCAGTTCTTATCCGAGGATCCAGAGATCGATGTAATATCTAACTGGAATGATTACTTCCTTACTCCGATTACCAGACTCACAAAAGAAGAGAAGATGGCTTGGCTAAAGAAAAACGAAGGAGTGTCCCTTGCTTCCGACGCCTTCTTCCCTTTCAGAGACAACATCGACAGGGCTGCCAAGAGCGGAGTGAAATACATAACCGAGCCGGGAGGAAGCGTAAGGGACGACGGGGTCGTCAAAGCATCCGACGAGCACGGCATCACTCTTTTCTTCACTCACTCTCGTCTTTTCCACCATTAATCATGAACCAGAACCAGACAAACTTATTAAATAGATTTCTCAAATACTCATCCATCCCTTCTCAAAGCAAAGAAGGGGTGGCTGAAGTCCCATCTACTCCTGGTCAATTAGCTTTAGCCGAAGAGCTAAAGAAAGAATTGGAAGAGATGGGTTTAGATCGCATTAATCTTTCTGAACATGGAGTTCTTACAGCCCGTTTAAAGGGAAATGTCAAAAAGCCTAAAATCGGCTGGATCTGCCACTTGGACACTGCAGATATTTCCCTCTCTCCCGTTGTACACCCTTTCCTTGTTTCAAACTATCAGGGAGAAGAAATAAAGCAGCAGAATGGGAAGAGAATAACGACGGAAACAAATCCTGAGCTAAAGAAACATTTGGGAAAAGACATTATCTTCTCGGATGGCACCAGTGTACTTGGAGCCGATGATAAAGCTGCAATATCTATTGTAATGGAAGCTCTATCCATTATTATCGAGAATGACTTGAATCATGGTGACATCTTTGTCGCATTCACTCCTGACGAGGAGGTGGGACTCAAGGGAGCAAAGGCTTTAGACCTATCCCTCTTTCCTGTAGATTGGGCATATACCATAGACTGCCAGGAAAAAGGAGAAGTGGTTTGGGAGACATTCAATGCAGGAAAAGCAACTATAAAAATCGAAGGAGTCTCAGCACACCCAATGTCCAGCAAGGGAGTCCTCGTTAATCCTATTTTAGTTGCAACAGAAATTATATCTCTCCTACCTGAAAAACAAAGGCCGGAAGAGACTGAGGGAAAAGAAGGCTTCATCTGGGTCAAAGGAATAAAGGGCGACAGCAGCAACGCAGAGCTCTCAATATTAATTAGGGATCATGACAAAGAAAAGTATGAGGATAAAAAAAGAGTAATAGAAAAAGCTGTCAAAGTAGCTGAATCCAATAATCCACGTGCAAAGATAACTCTTGAAACAGAAGATACTTACTCAAACTTGATTGAGTCCATGAACCATGAGAACAGTATTGCTGTAGATAACCTGAAAGCGGCTCTGAAGGATAATGGAATAGAAGAAAGGCCAATTGCTATGAGAGGTGGAACTGACGGTTCTTTTATCTCTACAAAAGGTATCTTCGTTCCAAATTACTTTACAGGAGCATCAAACTTTCACTCTACATCCGAGTTCTGGCCTCTGGAAGATGGAGAAGCCTCTTTGAAAGTAACTTTAAGCTTAATGACTCAAAAAAACTGATGGAACTATTGACAGCTAATAATCATTAGCCTATATTAGCTAACGTTTATTAGCTGGAAATATTATGAATACAAAAGAAAGAATACTAAAGGAAGCATTAGCTCTTTTTTCCCAAAAGGGATTTAAAGCTGTAACAGTTGACGACATAGCCCAGAGAGTCGGAATAAAGGCTCCTTCCCTGTATAAACACTACAAAGGAAAAAGTGAAATCATCTCTGCTCTTCTCGACAAGTCCATGTCCCGCTACAAAGAGTTTATCTCCACAATTCTTGTCTCCCCTACTTCTCCTCCGACACCCAAAGAGCTGGGAAACAAAGTCACATCTCTTTTAGAATACTCTCTTCACGACGAGTATGTAGCTCCACTAAGGAAAATCATGACCATAGAGCAATTCTCTACAAAAGAGTTCGGGGATATGTACTCGGATCTATATGTCAACATGATGCTGGATTATCACACAGAACTTTTTTCCAAGATGATTAAAAACGGTGCAATCTCCAATGGAAATGCCAGAGAATTGGCTCTCATCTACGACTCCCCGTTTTTTATTCTTTTGGGAGAATGTGACAGACACCCGGAAAAGGAAGAAGAAGCAAAGATAGAACTCAGAAACCATGTCGAGTTCTTCTTTTCAATGTTTTCACCAAAGACAAAATTGGAGGAAGTATGATTAAAGCCATTGTATACACAACGACTACAGGTACCACAGAGTGGTATGCAAAGAGACTTGGAGAACAAATAAAACTCCCAGTATTTACGCTTAAAGAAGCAGAGAGGGAATTAGAGAAGGGAGCCGAGATTGTTTATCTGGGTTGCATCAGGGCGAATATGATTTCAGGTCTCGATAAAGCCAAGGAGAACTACTCACCAGGTCTGATAGTAGGTGTGGGCCTGACAGAAAGCGGAAAAAATGATGAAGAAGTCAGAAAGGCCAATAACATAGATTCTTCCCTTCCACTTTTCACACTTCAGGGCGGATACTATCCCACAAAGCTTCACGGAATCAGTAAGCTTATCCTATCTCTAGTGGTAAAGAGTCAGAGAAAGAGTCTTGAGGCGAAAGAAATAAGGACAGAGGAAGAAGAAAGAATGCTTTCTATTCTTCGTAACGGCGGGGAGCGGCAAGACGAAGAAGGACTAGCAAAGGTAACAATGAAACTAAAAGAAATCGGAGAGAAAAAATGAAAAAGGCTTTTCGTTTTTTTCTAGTTCTATTCTTAATTCTTATTATTCTTGCTGTATCATGCACGGCCATGATGAATAAGGGGATGGAAAAAGCAAAGAATGAATTAATGCTTATTGAGGATCCTGATTTATCTAAAGTTGATGACGGAATCTACAAAGGAAAATATGACACGATGCTTGTAAAAGCAGAGGTTGAAGTCTCTGTAGTAAACCATAAGATAGTCTCAATTTCAATAATCAAGCATGAAAACGGAAAAGGAAAGCCGGCAGAGACAATAGTAGATACAATTATTAAAGATAATTCCACCGATGTAGAACTAGTCGCAGGAGCCACTATGTCTTCCCTTGTAATAAGAGCTGCAGTAATCGACGCATTAAATAAAGGAATAAAAGCCAGTTGACATTAAGTACGATTTCGGACTTAATAGAGACATGCAATATGGTTCTCCGGCTCTAAAAAGAATTAATCATCTTATATCTGAGTTAGAGCAGATTTATCATCAGTATGCTCTGAAATATAAGATTTCAGATAGCGTGTTTATTATTCTCTACACACTCTCTGTTGAAGGCGGGGAGTGTGCTCTTTCGGACATCGTCCTTCTTTCAGGACTTCCAAAACAAACAGTGAACTCAGCCATCAGAAAGATGGAAGAGGAAGAAATAATATTTTTGTCAGAAAATGGCAAAAGAAGAAAAAACGTAGTTTTGACAGAAAAGGGAAGAGAGAAAGCAGAAAACAGTGTTGTCAAACTCATAGAAATAGAAAACGGTATTTTTTCCAGATGGGGAGAAGAAAAGACAGAGAGATATATCAAAGAAACAGAAGAATACAATGATCTCATGAGAAAGGAGATCGACTAATGCTAAGTCTCAGCGACCACTATACACTTCCAAAACTTCTTAGATTCACCCTCCCCTCTGTATGCATGATGGTATTTACTTCCATCTACTTGGTCATTGACGGATTCTTCGTATCAAACTATGTAGGAAAGAGTGCCCTTGCTGCAGTGAATATGGTCTACCCCATAATCATGATAATAAGCTCCATAGGCTTTATGTTCGGTAGCGGGGGAAGTGCACTGGTTGCTGCAATGCTGGGAGAAGGAGAGAAGGAGAAGGCAAAGAAGACCTTTACTCTTATGTATCTCTTCCCTATGGCATTAGGATTTTTCGTCGCGATTCCCGCCTTCTTATTTTTACCAAAAATCTGCATTCTTATGGGAGCGGAAGGTGATCTATTATCTGACTGCAAGATATATGGAAGAGTACTTCTTTCCACTGTAGTACTCTTTATCGTCCAAATGGAGAGCCAAATCTTCTTTGTCACAGCAGAACGCCCCAAACTAGGACTTTTAGCAACCGTCATCGGATGCGGTACCAATATCGTCCTAGATGGATTATTTTGTGCAATATTTAAGTGGGGGATAGAGGGAGCTGCCGCAGCCACCGCCATCAGCCAAGCAGTCGGAGGCTTAATTCCTCTCATATATTTTTCATTTGCAAAGAACAACAAACTCCACTTTACAAAAACGAAGCTTGATTGGAGAGAGATAAAGCGTAGTGCCTCAAATGGGTTCTCGGAGCTCCTTTCCAACACATCTTCTTCAATAGTGGCAATGCTCTTCAACTTCCAGCTTATGAGATTCTCCGGAGAAGATGGAGTGGCAGCCTACAGTGTATTAATGTATGTGAACATGGTGTTCCTTGCGTCCTTCATCGGTTTCTCTTCAGGAAGCAGCCCCATCGTTTCTTATAATTACGGGTCAGGAAACAATACAGAGCTGAAAGGTGTCTTTAAAAAGATATCTCTTCTAATTTCAATTACGTCACTTTTGATGCTTTTTTTAAGCTTTGTTTTGGCAGGACCTTTATCATACCTTTTTGTGGGATACGATACAGCTTTATACAAAATGACAGTACGTGGCTTCTATATCTATGCCTTCTCATTTATTTTTTCAGGCATAAACATATTCTCGTCTTCATTTTTTACTGCTCTCAATAATGGAAAAGTATCGGCATTTTTATCGTTTCTAAGGTCCTTCATCCTACCCTGTTCATTGGTTCTGATCCTTCCATATATTCTAGGAATCGATGGAATTTGGGGCACACTAGTGCTATCGGAAGGAATCGCATTCTTCTTTTCCATTCTATGCTTAGTTATTTTCAGAAAGAGATATCACTATTAGATTAGTCCACGTCATCGTCATAGTCGCCACGACTTTCTCTGACAGCACTCCATCTGGATGACTTTTCTAACAGCATATCACCGTCTTCCTCGCCGTAGGACTCTTTCCAGCCCCTATAGCGTCTCTCGGCTTTAGGCTTCAGCCTACCTTTGTTTTTTTCTCTTAAATCTTCACTTCCGTTTGCCATAGCGCGTTGATTATGTACCCTTTACATGATTAGAGCAAGAAATATTATGGTCTAAAGTATGCCAAAATACGCCCGATTATAAACATTAATGTAGAAACGGAAGCAAATATTAGGACAAAGCTATTTACGCTTTCTTTCCAGCGTAATGCCAGAACCAAAACATCTCCGATAATCATAATTAAAAAAGGAACCAGGGACATTAGATTATCGGCTTTAGTCAGGAACACACGATTAAGCATATATGTGAAGGCCACAACTAAAGTAAGCGATACTATAGACTCGATGGTATGGAACAAAGCCGCCTTGTCAATGTTAGATTTGTATACAACAGGAATAGCCATAGAGAACATGACACAGTATATAAGCGAATACCACATAAGAAAGTTATCTCCGCCTTCCCCTGTCTTCTCCACTGTCCTAAGCACCATAAGAGCGATCAAAGCGCCGTAAGAGACAAACTGAATGGGGGGAATAGTATATTCAGTATGAACCATTCCAGATATAAGTATTACTCCTGCAGTAAGAGTAAGTAACGAATAATCGACTTTTGCATCTTTCGAAACCAAAGAAGCCCAAAAGCCTTTATTGAAGAAACAGATGAGAACGAGAAATGAGAAAAGAGAAATCATTGTAACTACGTTTACATATATATCAAAAGAAGAAGAGAACATCTCTTTTCTAGAAAGGGAGAACGAACGATATAGACTTTGAAATCTCTCTGCAAATAGAATCAAAAAATACAATAGAAAAAGGAATGATATAGGTTTCTGAAAGCTCTTCATACTTATCTCCTATTTACAGTAATAATCCTGGTTTTACGTATTGAACAGAATAAACTGATCCGAATAATTCAATATCAGACATCTCCCTCTGCTTTTGTATACAAAAAAAGGACGAAGCAACGCCCCGCCCTTAAGAATCAGACGATTCTAATCATGCTTTTTTATATCCGCACTTCGGGCACACACCCTTCTCATTAAGAGCGATACCGCAAAGAGGACAACGATCCTTTGTTCCAGACACCTCATACTCTTCAGAAGCCTTATTGACTCCACTTGTAAATGACAGCTTTGCAATATTTAGCTTGTCCTTCAATAGGTCATAGACTATTTTGATCATACCTTCAACGGTCATCGTCTCCTTTGTAACGACCAAGCGGCACTCAGGATAAGCTTTTGCGAGATCTGTTTCAAAAGCAGGACCCTTCATCTTGTTTGTAGGAGCACCATTTCTTATTCCCTGCTTTTCATAGACATCAAGAATAGCAGGGAGAAGCGGATCGTCTTCTCTTAGAATCAAAGCATGATCGAAATTCTTCAATACTTCCCAAGCTGTCTTCTGAATCTCGTTACATGGGAAAACCATGTTCACTCCGCTCTCTACTGTATCTTCCACTTCGATCGTCAACTCACCTGTGTGACCATGTAGATACTGGGCTTCTCCCTTGAAGCCATAAAATCTGTGTGCATACTGCAGACTAAGTGTCGTAATACTTCTCATTTTCTTTCTCCTTTATTTATCTTCATCCTGCTTTTTTCTGCAGGAGGAACATATCCCATTGAAAATTATGTCATGGCCTGAGAAAACAAAACCGTGGGCATCTTTCACTTTATTCTCCAGATTTGGAATATAATCCATCTCTACATCAAATAGATTCCCACAAACCAGGCACTTGGCATGATAGTGTTTGGGTGCGATCAGTTCATACCTGCTGGCACCTCCCGGGACCTCGATACGTAGCAAAATCCCCTCCTCCGCCATTTTATTCATGTTTCTGAAAACCGTGGCCTTTCCAACACTTGGATTCTCTTTCCTGACTTCTTTGTAGACGTCTTCAGCAGTACAATGTCTGGGCATCTTTTTAATAGTGTCCAGAATTACCGAAAGCTGTTTTGTGTTACGTCTTGCTGTGTTCATTAGTGT
>CAMEXG010000013.1 GCA_945947045.1 uncultured Spirochaetales bacterium
GTATCTACTTATAAATGGTTTGTTGATGGTGTGGAGCAGACAGAAACTGCAATTGACACAAATGGATATCTGACATATAAACCAACTACAGCTAAGACTTATACCATTACTTATATGTTCTTAGATGGTACCAGTTATAATACTATTAGTGGAAACTATTATTTGACAGTGACTTCTGGTTCTAATCATTAAGTTATATATTCCCTAGGCCTGTGCTATTAAGCATGGGCTTTGTCTTTTTATAGATTAGTTTGCTCTTTTAGTTGAGAGAGTATGTTTAAGAGTTTAAACTTGATTGATGTAGGAGATTATCATGAGTGAAATCAAAGGGGTAATTTATATCCTTACCAATCCAAGCTTTCCTGAATATGTAAAGATTGGATATGCAAAAGATATTGAGCAGAGACTTCTTCAGCTTAATAGAAGTGAGACAATACCTTTTGCTTTCCGTGTATATGCTACATATGATGTTGTTACACCTCTCTCTGATTTGATTCTGCATGATCTAATCGATGGTCTAAATCCTGACTTGAGAGCTATAGAGACTTTTAATGGAAAGAAGCGGACTAGGGAGTTTTATGAGATGACTCCAGAATATGCATATAATATTCTTTCTTCTATTGCTAAGCTGAGCGGAACAGAATCGAGGCTGAAGAGAATAAAGCCTGAAGGGCATGAAGTAGAAGATATTAAGATGGCTGAAGAAGCTGAGAAAGCTTATCGCAGAGGTCCTTTTACCTTTTCTTCTGTTGGCATTAATCCCGGCGAAATAATATCTTTTGTTCCTGATCTTAGCATTACGGCTACTGTTGTTGATGATAAACATATTCGTATTGGGGAAACTGTTACTTCACTATCAGGAGCTGCAAAAAGCATTCTCCATAAGAATGCTCTGCAAGGGCCAAAGTATTGGTCTTATAATGGTAGAATACTTGATGATATAAGAACGGAAAAGGAAAACGGAGGTTTTTGATGAAGATTACTAATGCTCGTATTGTACTCTTGGATAGAGTCATTGAGAATGGAACAATAGAAATTGAGAATGAGAGAATAGTAGGAATAAGAGAGGGCGTTGAGAAAGACAGCGATATTGATGCCGGTGGAAAGTATCTTGCCCCAGGGATTGTGGACTTACATACCCACGGCTCAGGTGGCTTCGATTTCATGGATGGTGAAGAGAGCGATATTCATGGAGCAGCACATGCTCTTGCTAAATTTGGCACTACTTGTTGTCTGCCGACGACTCTTACTTCATCAGACGAAGAGCTTTTCGCTTTCTTAGATAACCTAAAAAAAGCTCAGAAGAATAGGAGTAATAATGAGTGCAGGATGCCAGGAGCACACTTAGAAGGTCCCTATTTCAATATGGACCAGAAAGGTGCTCAGGATCCTAGGTACATTATTCCTCCTAAGAAAGAACATTATATGAAAGTCCTTGAGAAGGCTGATGGCAATATCAAGAGATGGTCAGTTGCTCCTGAAGTCGATGGAGCTATGGAGTTTATTAAAGATGTATCAAAGATGGGTGTGGTAATATCAGGAGGGCACACAAAAGCTGATTTCGATACTGTAGGTAAGGCAGTAGAGAATGGCATGACGATGCTTACTCATTACTATAGCGCCATGTCCAGTATGATCAAGAAGGGTAGCTGGAAGATTCTTGGAGATACGGAAGCAGGCTTCTACTTTGATGAACTTACTGTTGAGCTTATCTCTGATGGCTGCCATATTCCAGAGAACCTATTGAAGCTTATCTTTAAGCTTAAAGATAGAGACCATATCATTGGGATATCAGACAGCATGAGAGGCGCAGGCTTTGAAAGTGGCGATAGTATTCTTGGTCCTAAGAATAATGGTACTCCTGTTGTAATTGAGGATGGAGTTGCGAAGCTATCTGATAGATCCTGCTTTGCCGGATCTATTGCTACAGGCATCAGGCTTGTAAAGACATTGGCGACTCTTGCTGAAGAGAATATGGTTTCTGTATTCAAGACTGTTTCTTATAACCCAGCACGTATTATCGGCATGGAAAAAGAAATAGGAAGCTTGGAAGAGGGCAAATACGCTGACTTTATTATCTTTGATGATGAATATAAATTAGACAGTGTCTATATTTCGGGAGAAAAAGTCAGATAATTCCCTACTTTCTTTTTCCTTATCTTTGGAATTGTTTGCCATAATCAAAGAATTCTAATATTCTATAATGGTTTTCTGGGGGATAAGTTGCCAAAGAATATAAAGATACTTGCTACACTCTTAGTGGTTTTAATATTAATCATACAAGGTGCTACAGCTGCCGATGATACTTTTAAAGAATCTATTACAGGTAGCAGCGGTGGACTGAGTATAGGGGAGGGAGTATTTCCATTCTCCCTCTCTTGGTCCAAGAATAAAGATATTACCCTATTAGATGAAGACGAGTTTGATAAAGCTCACCTTGTCTTCTCTTTCTCTTCTTCTGTCACAAGAGATAGAGACTATGGGTATGACTTAAAGACAGGATCTCCTTCTTGGGATAAACAAGATGCCTCCTCTTGGACAGATAACAATGATGCATATTACTTTAAGCCTTCTGCTTCTATTTCTATTTCTCTATCACAGAAATTTGAGAAATGGACACTTAAGGGGAGTCTTAACACCAAGTATTCCCACTTGATGGAAGACTTAGTCAGCACTGTTCCCTCTTCTCTCTATTTTGTAAATAGCGACGGCTCCCTTAAATATAATGATAAAGACGCCGTTGCCGCTTATCCTTGGCTATATGGAGAGAGAAACAACTTTACAACTTCTCTTGGCTTCACTCTTTCTAGATCCTATATAGTAGAGGGGCTGGACAGTATGAACGTGTCGGTGGGAGTTGAGATGGGGCCATGGTGGATGCTTAACTCCATCTCCAACGGTAATAGGCTCAGCGACTACTATAGAATAAGTGGAACAGCAGGGGAAAGCGTTAAGATTAAAGACACCCAGCAGTCAATTAACCTGAGATGGCTTAATATTACTGCTTCCCACTCCAACTCTTTCTCTTATACCTTCGGTAAGATAGTTCCAAAAGAGAAGTTGAACTCAAATAGACTGAAGGGTGTTATTTCAGATACGCTTTCCTTAAGCTTCGCCGGCCCTCAGCTTTATGATGCCTCCACATCTATTTCAGCTTCTATCTCTCTTAATAACTCACTATATTTCGGGCAGGTGGCGAATATGAAGAATAGCGGCTTCTATTATTCATATGTGTCCTATCTTTCTTTATCAGGGAACTTAAATCTCTTTGGTCTTATATCATTCTCTGTTACTGGAACAAGGTACTTGTCTCAAGGTCTTGGTTCCTCCAATGCTCTCTGGAGTGCCAGCGGAGAAGTATATATGAGTATTAATTTGTAGGAGGAAAAGTATGAAAGTAATTAAAAAAACAATAGTCATCGCCTTAATCCTCTTACTATCTTTCTCGCTTTCAGCCGTATCATTCTCAAAGTCACTCTTGAATGTATATAGCGATTCTCACCTTATTTCCAATAGTGGCAACAGAGGATACCTTGGAGGCTTCTTTCCTTTGGAAGCCGATTATGTATATAAAGTCACACCATCGAAAGCGATGACTGATAATGGAATATCAGTGAATCTAAATCTCTCCTCAGGAATTAAAGAGAGACTATTGAAAGTATCTCCAGAGAGCGGAGAGATCCTCTCACGTGGCAGAAAGGAATCTATGTATCAAGTGCATTATATATATGCTGACATAGATATATCCAAGGCAATTATTGAAGAGCCATATATGAGTGAAGACATTCTTGCGCTTCATTTCTCTTTTCTTGCTGATTACGAGAATTCTTATGAGCGTTTTGACTGGCTGAGTAACCCTATTAATAATAATGGTGTCTTCAGCGAGTTTAATACTCTATCTAACACATTTGAAGAGAAATACAACTCATACTCCTATGTTCCGGAACTCGGTGGAAACAGGAGAGTTAAGAACACTGGCTTCGGAGTTGGAGTGGTATTTAATTTCAAAGAAGAGAAAGAGATGACAAAAGACGGCATATGGGGAAGCTTGAAAGGAAATTATATGCCTTCCTGGATGCCTTTCAATGATAAAAAAGGCTCCGACTATTTTTCTATTAATCTAAATGCAGGATTTGCTATGACACTCTTGGAGATAAGCCAGATGTCATTCGGTCCATCAAGAGGCCTTGATGCCTTATCTATCTATGTAGAGACAGAGTTTGACTTTGTTGGTGCTTGGGGTAAGAACATTCCGCAAATGGCTGTAGAAAGAAGAATATGGGGCTCCTTTGTTCCCTCTTCCCATATGATCGCCACCAATACCACAGCTCTCGTTATAAAGGGATATCAGATATATAAGGATCTCTATCCGTCTGTCTCAGTCTTCTCTGACATGGCTTTTGCCTTTGGCGGAGGAATTAACGGCGCAGAGGGTGGAACAGGTTTTATCGGAAGCCTGGGAGCTAGAATAGACTTCAATATTTTCTCCATGTTCTCTCTCTATGGAGAGATAGGGTATGTTTATAAAGACCTCTATGACTATAACCCTGGCCTTCGTTATGCATTGGGTGCAAAAGTGAGGATATGATATGAAAAAGATAGTTATATTATTTTTACTTCTCTCTCTAGTATTCTCTTCACTCTTTGCAGCCGATAATGCCCAGAACTACGATACTATTTCGCTATATGTCCATGGCACGGTAATGGCTGACGCCTTTACTTCTTCCTTCACTCTTCCTGAGAAAGCGAACCACGCAGATAGAGAAGGTGTCGCTATTAAGGTTGGCTTAGACGCGTTTAAGAACGAAGATCTGGGAGCAAAGTTCGGTTTTACTTCAGACCTTAATTTCGGCATTCCTTTTAGAAGTGTCGGAGATGATTTCAACTACGGTAAGAGACCATATTTAGGCTTATCTTGTGGAATGATCTTTCGTTCCCGACCTTGGGATTATATAGATATATCTCTGGGAGTAAAAGGTGTAATCTCAACCCTCGATTATGAGTCTATTAGTCTTGGTTACTCTCTTGAACCTCAGGCCGATATTTACTTTGATGACTCTATTTATCTTAAAGTCTCTCTCAGCTTCGGCTCTGATTTCGTTAGATTCCCATTTAATGGAGATTACTTCTTAGAGAGAAGTAACCTGCCGTCCCGTTTCTCCTTGGGTCTGGGATGTGGTTATGCTTTCGGAGGGTACTCAAAATGAAGAAACGAATCCTTATTCTCCTTTTTACTCTTCTATTTCTTGTCTCTCCTCTTATTACCCGTCCTCAGTTCTTCTTCATAGGAGGAGTAGAGTGGGGTAAACTTTACCCAGGAGAGAATGAGAAAGAAGTACTAAGCCTTAACAACAGGTTCAATGTCAGTGGGGAAGGCGCATATATCTCTCACTTTGTTCCGTCTATTGAAGCAACATATATCCCTGTTGCAGATATTGGCTTAGGTTTAACAGCTAGCATTGGTTATGGTGGAATACTTGGATTTAATAATGGCAGCGACTCCATCACTGCTACTACCACAGGTTTACTTGGCTTTCTCAACGATAGCCTGCTGGACGCTTCTTGCGGCATAAGATATATGACAGTGATGGCAAAAGATAGATATCTCTCTTTTAATGCTTATGCTCTCTATAACTATAGTCGTTATAAGTTGATAAAAAAGAACGCAGGTATAGAGTACGGAAAGAGAGGAGAAGGGGAATACTCTTCTTTTAGCCAGCACTCTGTTTCTCTAGGTGTGGGTCTCATGGAGCGTTATGACGCTTACTACTTTAAATTAGACTTAAGCGCCCAGAAGCCTTTAGACTTCTCTAATGGCTTGGATTCTCTCTCTTCCAGTGGCTGGAGAATAACCATGAGTGCAAAGTTTGGCGTGGTATTCACTATTCTTAATGAAAACGAGTTTATGAGGTGAGATGTGTTAATCTTTGATGTACTTAATGAGCTGGAAGCATACTCCAGTGTTATTCCACATATGGATGATGTTATTTCCGTTATGGATCACTCTAAGCCCTATGACGATGACAACGGTGAATATAAGTGCAGGGAGAAGGGTGAAACCAGATATAAAGTATCAGCACACTTATCCAGTGAGAAAGGTTTTCCAGGAGAAAACTTTCCTTCTCACACAGTATTGGAGATAGTGCTGGAAGGCGAAGAGATGGTTTCTCTAGATAACTCTGTGTTTAAGCTTTCTCCCGGTAGATTCCTCGCCTACTCAGGAGACGCAGAAATAAAGAGAGGCGTTATGTGCTCTACTCCTGTGGCTTTTAAAACTGTAAGGTTTATTCTATAGAGAAAAGAACGGTTGGACCAAAATAATATTTCCAAGTAATAGACGATATGTGATTATTATAGGCCACGGGTGTGGCCTAAATAAATGAGATTTATTATTTGAGTTTCCATATGATATCGTTGACCAGAAGCTCTTTTTCGAAGGCTTCGAAGGTCGTATCTTCCCCGATATGAACATGCTCAATGCCCATGATTCTTGCCCAGTCATGCATCATTGTGCTGTCTACATCGTAGCTGAGGACACTATGATGAGCACCGCCTGCAGCGATCCAGCACTCTAGCCCTGTCTTTAAGCTTGGCTTAGCTTTCCACATTACTCTGGCAACAGGCAGGTTCGGCATATCCATAATAGGCTTTATCGCTTCAATATCCTGTGTAATAAGTCTAAGTCTTCCTCCCATATCAATGAGGGATGCGACAATAGCCTTCCCTGGCTTTCCTTCAAATACAAGACGAGCTGGATCCTTTCTATTCATGCCTATTCCCAAGTGGTGCGTCTCTATTCTTGGCTTATCAAGGGAAAGGGATGGGCATACTTCAAGCATATGGGCGCCAAGAGAGTATTCTTCCCCTTCTTTCAGGTGGTATGTGTAATCTTCCATGAAAGCAGAAGAACCATTTTCATTCTCTCCCATCGCCTTCATGACTGCTGTCATAGCCGACACCTTCCAGTCTCCTTCGCCGCCGTATCCATAGCCAAGGGACATAAGATGCTGAGTTGCCAAGCCTGGAAGCTGTTCCATGCCATAGAGATCCTGGAAAGTATTGGAGAATGCTTTTGCTCCCTCTCTATCCATCATCTTCCTTATAGCTATCTCTTCTCTTGCTTGATACTTTATAGCATCAATGTCATCTGTGTTTATTGTGTACTCACTAGAGTAGAGTGAGAATAGAGATTCAACTTCTTCGTCCGTAACTCTATTCATCTCTTCCACTAGGTCTCCCACAGCCCATGTGTTTACTTCCCAGCCAAGAACTTTCTGTGCTTCGACTTTATCTCCTTCAGTGACTGCAACGTCCCTCATATTGTCGCCGAAGCGCATTACTCTCATATTTCTTGAAACATCGACTCCGATACATACTCTCATCCAGGAAGAAAGCCTTTTTATCAAGTCTTCATCTCTCCAGTATCCAGCGATGATCTTTCTGTTCATTCTGAGACGCGTCCCTATAAAGCCATGCTCTCTATCTCCATGGGCAGACTGATTGAGATTCATATAATCCATATCGATCTCTTCGTTTGGAATCTCTCTATTATATTGAGTTGCAAGGTGGCAGTATGGCTTCTGGAGTTTTTCAAAACCATCAATCCACATTTTTGAAGGAGAGAAAGTATGACACCAAGTGACAATACCCTTACATTCGTCTCTATAGTTCGCCTCCTTCATTATTTCAGTGATCTCTTTGCTGCTCTTTGCGGTCACTTTATAGATAAGTGGATATGGAAGAACCTTTGAAAGTTCTTCAGCCATCTCTTTTGCTCTTTTTTCAACAGTTCTTAGAACTTCTTCTCCATATAAAGATTGGGAACCGACAACAAACCAAAATTCTTTCTTTTCCATTATTTCTTCTCCTGCCCGTAGTAGGCGTTTTTTCCATGTTTCCTAAAGTAGTGTTTGTCCAGTAGATATGAGTCTACATCCTTTATTTCAGGATTTAGTGTCATGGCGTAATAAGCCATGTATGCCACCTCTTCCAGTACTGCTGCGTTATGTACGGCATTATTAGGGCTTGTGCCCCAAGTAAAGGGGCCGTGGTTCTTTACAAGAACACCTGGTATGGCGTCAGGATCTTTATTGAGGAACATCTCCTTGATCACAAGGCCTGTGTTCTTCTCATACCCGTTCTCTATCTCTTCTTCGCTCAGGCTCCTGGTGCAGGGTATTTCGCCATAGAAGTAGTCGGCATGTGTAGTGCCGAAGGGGCGGATGGGGAGACCTGCTTCTGCAAATGATACAGCCATTCTAGAGTGAGTATGGACGACACCTTTAATATTCGGGAATGCTTTGTATAGCTCTATATGTGTGGGAGTATCGGAAGAAGGGCGAAGACTCCCTTCAACGATATTACCTAATAGATCCACTACAACCATATCATCAATTTTTAATTCTTCGTATTCAACACCGGACGGCTTGATGACCACAAGACCCTTTTCCCTGTCTATTCCTGATACATTACCCCAGGTAAATGTAACAAGATTATATTTAGGCAAAAGAAGGTTGGCCTTTAATACTTCTTCTTTTAGTTTCTCCAACATCAGAATACCTCCAGAGCCTTTCTCTCTACTTCAAGTATTTTTTTGTAAGAAGTTATAAAAGCGTCATAATCTTTTATCTCTTTTTCTGTAGCCATGACTGTCGTAACCTTTGAGAGTCCATATACATCGCTATCAAGGAAGTCTTCCAATCTCTTACCATTTCGATTGATCAGGAAGGAAGAGAGGATGGCCATGCCATATGCCCCTCCTTCTCCTGCCGTCTCCATTACAGATACCGGAGCGGAGATGGCTGCAGAGAGTGTCCTTATACCTGACTGTGATTTAAAGAAACCTCCATGACCCATCATGTTATTTATTTTAATGTCCTCTTTCTTCAGCACATCCAAGCCTATCTTAAGGGTTGCCAGCGCTGAATAAAGGTGACATCTCATAAATGATGATAAAGAAGGGGGGGAAGCAGGGTCATGGAGGAAAATAGGAATACCGTTGTTAAAGTCTGTTACTCCTTCTCCTGAGTAGTAGTTGCAGCTGATGTCATCAGTGGGGGCGCCAGATGCATCCGCGGCCTCGGAGTAGAGTAGTGTAAATAGCTCGTTATCTGAAATATCGACGCCAAGCTTAAGGGCGAACTCTTTAAAGAGCATCGCCCAATAATTGATATCTGATGTGCAGTTGTTGCAGTGGACCATGGCCACAGGAAGACCGGAAGGGGTAGTGACCATATCAAGCTCCCTATGCCTAGGTGGAATGTGGTCTAGGACTACCATTGCAAAGTCGCTGGTACCTGCACTGGTGTTGCCGCTTCCGACTTTGACGGCATTGGTTGCAACCATCCCCGTTCCTGCGTCTCCTTCTGGAGGAGCGAGAGGAATACCTGTTTCAAGGTCTCCCTCTTCGTCTAATAATAGAGCGCCTTCCTTTGTAAGGTATCCGGCGTTTTCACCGGCACTCAATACCTTGGGAAAGAGGGAAGGGATAGAGAAATTATAACCAAGTTCCTTTGCTTTAAGAGAAAAAACATCGACATACTCTTTGTTCCAATCGTTACATCCGCTATCGATGGGGAACATGCCAGAAGCATCTCCAACTCCGATCACCTTCTCTCCCGTAAGTAGATAATGGACATATGATGAGAGTGTAAATACTATACTTAGATTCTTGAGATGCTCCTCCCTCTTTAGCATCGCCTGATATAGATGAGCGATACTCCAACGCTGGGGAATATTGAAGTCGAAGGCAGAAGAGAGAATATCTGCCGCTTCCTCTGTTATTGTATTTCTCCAAGTTCTAAAGGGGACGAGAAGATTGTCATTTTTGTCCAATGCAATGTAGCCATGCATCATCGCTGAGATTCCGATACTTCCGGTTCGCTTTAAAACTTCACCTGTCTTTTTATAGAAATCGTCTTTCAGATCTTTGTAGCAAGCTCTGAGTCCATTTCTGACTTCGTCCATGCCATAAGTCCAGATTCCATCTAAGAGAGTGTTTTCCCAGCTATATGAACCGGAGGCTACTATAGAGTAGTTTTCATCTATCAATACGGCTTTTATTCTTGTGGAACCCAGTTCGATTCCAATACTTGTTTTGTCTATATTCATAATAATTTGTTTGTACCTATTAGAGAGATATTATCATTAAATAATACAAAATCAAGACAAATAGTATTGCTATCTATGTAATATTTGTGAATTTGTTATTGTTTTTGAGTATTTAGGTATTTTTTATATAGGTGACAGCTATACAACTTATAGTTGACAGCCTTCAAGAATTCCCGATCGGGCCGCATATGCGACCCAATCGAGAGACGAGTTATTAATAAATTCCCTAGAATGCTGAGACTTCATTTCTCAATACCACATAAACTGATGAGAAATGTATCCTGAACATCTCCAGCAGAGCACGATGGCCACAAAGAATGCACCAAGCCATGGACTTCCTGTCAATTTATAGAGCTTTATATACATATAGTTGGTAATTGGTACCAATGAAATTATTGAAAGAATGCACTGGATGTGGAAAAAATCAGGGTTCTTCACATTTGAATATGTATAGATGAATGCAATGGAAATAAGGATTATCATACCCAAAGAAGTGAAGAGCACATTAAGAGCTGTGTCTGCAGAATCGCCTACTCCCTTGAAAGACACTATGTTGCTCAGTGTGCTGATAACAAGACATGGAGGAAGTAGTACAAAAAAGTATCTCATCATTCTACCAATTGCATTCGCCTTCATTGTATCGAGGGCACCGTCGATAAGCATGAATCTTCCATCGAAGAAAAGATTGATTGCACCTCTGCTGCATAACATGCAGCAAATAGGAGAACTGCCATACCTAGCATCTTAAATACATTCTTTACTCCTAGAGCCAGGTTCATCTCTTTGAATGAGGACAAGTACTGTGTGTTGTCTTTCTTGTTCAATAAACCGATGAGGAAATATAGAAGGGTGATGACAATAGCTCTCAAGTATACCATGAAGTATAATCTTACCTGACCCGGTTCAATAGGCAACCACTTATTCATAAGTGCACTACCGCTGCAAAGCTTTTATCTGCAGGCTGTCGCCATATGCTGAAAGGTTAAGTACAACAAATCTTCTTCTGGCAAATTCCCAAGTCATAAGGCTATCTGCAGATAAAGGTTCTGATCCACCATGGGTCATAATAATACATGGATAACTGCTGTTGTTGTCTGCTCCGGTAGGGGCATACATTTCAAAATGTAAGTCTGCTCCTCTGACATTGATTACAATGTCCGATATCTGTACTTTGTATCCACCTGTAATAAGGGCTTCTGAGGCAAAGCTAAATATGACTATCAAAGAAACAAACAAAGCAAGAAGTCTTAATGAGCCTTCTGCTGTTTTAAAGGTAAATAACTTTTCTCATATTTCCCTCCAAAGAAAGCAAAATTTTGTAAATACAAACGTATTAGTGAAGTGATAATTTGCATACATAAAATATTTTAGATAATGTTTTTTTAGATAAACTATGCTAATTTGTAAACAAAATGTGTAAAAAAGATTTTTATTGCATGAATTGTTAGATATGTTATTATTAAATCCAGTAAATTTGTATATACAAATTCAAAAGGAGAAGTTGAAATGAAGAAAGCGAAACTTGCCGCATTGATTTCGTTTGTTTTGATTTTCGTATTCATGGGCATCGCTGCCGGCTTCAATTCAGATTGGGGAAAGGTAGATGTCAGGGATGTGTATTATCCAAACTCTGAGGGTGGTATTATCCACGCCCAGCTTTTTGTTCCTAAAAATGCATCATCAGCAGATCCATTACCTGCAATTCTGAATATGCATGGAGGAAGTGATTATCTACAGACTGTATCCAACTACAGTATAGAACTGGCTAGAAGAGGTTATGTGGTCCTTTCTGTAGATGCATATGGCAGCGGTTGGTCTGATTACATTGACGGAGCAGTCGCCACTACTTCCGGTCAGGGTAAGACAGGCACATCATCTTTGAAGATGGATGGCGGTGCTTCATTAGGTATCGAGCAGCTTCTTTCTTATAAGTTTGTAGATAAAGAAAATATCGGTCTTATCGGACACAGTATGGGTGGAACCTATATAGCAAACGCAGCCCTGGAATATGCAGATAACGTGAAAGCCATTATGCCTTGGGGTTCAGGATCTTTTGTGGACAAGATGAAGAGCTCTAATTCAGAAGACTATAAGTTTAACGTGGGCTACATTAACGCTGCTTCTGACGAAATGGTATACTTTGCAACAAGAGAAGTTACATCAAAGCTAATGGATAGCCCTGAGTTGAAGAACTTTGTCGGTACAGACAAAACTATCGAGGCTGGTAAGATATATGGCAGCTTCTCTGATCAGACTGCACGTGTCATCTATACACCGAATGCATCTCACATCGGAAACATTATCTGCCGTGATTCCATCGGCGCACTCTGCTCATTCTTCTCAATGGCTATGCCTACAGGAGTTGAAAAGGACAGTACAGATCAGGTTTGGATGTATAAAGAGACATTCTGTGTCTTGGGTACAATTGCACTCTTTGCATTTGTCATCAGCCTCGGCTTTGTTTTTGCAGATTCCTCTCTATTTGCTTCTGTCAAGAATCCTATGGCTCTTTCCACTGAAGATAAATCCAACAAGTGGATAAAGTTGGTTCTTCTCCTTGTGGCAATAGCAGTTCCTGCTCTTACACTCCATAAAGTAGGTTTGAATTTGGCTGCAAAGAAAGCTAATTCATTTATGCCTATGAACTGGGCCAATGTAGTGGCGGGACTAGCTGTAGTAAATGCTGCTATTCTTTTGGTGATCTTTGTCCTCTGGTACTTCATATTCGGTAAAAAGAACGGTGCAAAGATCAGCGGATATGGTTTCTCTGCAGGAAACGGAAAGAAGACATGTACAATGATCCTGGCTTCTGTCCTGTTAGCTGTTTCTCTTGTGGCCGTAATGTATATAATCGTCAACTTGATATATGCACTCTTTAAGATTGACTTCAGATTCTGGCAGTTCGGCGTAATGCCTATATCACTCTCTAGATTCGCCAAGATCTTGGGTTATCTCATTTGCTATCTCTTTGCTTTCGGTGTCATGAACGTAGTTGGCATCGCATTTGCAGGAGTAGGTAAGGAAGAGGGTAAGAAGTCTGTTGCATTGCAGTATCTCTTAGGCTGGCTCATCGGTGCAGGTGGATATCTTGTAATCCTTCTTATTTACTACATCGGTCTCAAGACTACACAGAAACCTCCATTCTTCATTCAGTATCCTCCATTTGTTCCACCAGTTGGAATCGGACACCCGAACTCACTGGTTTTGAGTATGAAGACAACTGTATTGGTTCCTACATTCACTCTTCTTTCTTTCTTAAATACTGCTCTATATAGAAAGACAAAGAATATCTATGTGGGATGGTTTGTCTGTGCTCTCATTGCAACAATGATCGTCATTACTACTAATGCTTTCGCAGCATAAAATAAGATTTCGAGGGGATAGGAGACTATCCCCTCAATTAAATAATACAAATTGATATGACCTATTAATTTGTATTATTTTCTGATATAAAATGGTATGTTAAGGGGTGAATATGGCCAAATATCTGGAAATATCGGAGACATTAAAGCAAGAGATTCTTGATGGCAAGTATGAAAAAGAAGGAAAGATTCCAACTGAATACGAGTTGGTGTCAAGATTTAATGTAAGCCGCCAGACAGTAAGACAGGCCATAGGATGCTTGAAAAACGAAGGATATCTGTATCAAGTGCAGGGGAGCGGGACCTATGTATCGAAACCTTCCCGTCAAAACCGTAAGAGCGGAAAGAGCTCTCAGACAGTTATGGTCATCTGTACATATATAAGTGACTATATCTTCCCTAGTATTATCAGGGGGATCGAAAACAAGCTTTCCAGTAATGGAATAACGATCAATCTTGTAGCCACAGGGAACAGAGTCGACGTTGAAAGAAGAATTCTTCAGAAAATACTCTCTGAACCTGATGTGGATGGTATTATTGTAGAGGGAACCAAGACTGGTTTTCCTAATCCTAACATCGCCCTCTACAGAGAGATACAGAAACTGGAAATCCCTATTATCTTTCTTCACTGCTCGTACCCGGAACTTACAAATACAGTCACTGTAGGAATGAAAGAGATGGAGGGAGGTAAGTATGGTATTACATCCCTTGTATCTCTTGGCTGTAGAAAGTTCGGTGCAATCTTCAAATCCGACGACAGACAGGGATTATTGAGATACGCTGGTTTCTGTGATGGATTATTGGACTCCGGATTGGATTTGGATTCCGCCATTGTCAGATGGTATACTACAGAAGATGTTGATAGAGAGAAAGACAACTTGGCTAATCGTATCCTCTATGATTTTGGAAAAGAAGACGGTGTTGTTTGTTATAACGACCAAGTGACCCTGGCTTTTATAAATGCATATAAAGTCGCAGATAGACCTCTGCCAAAACTATTCAGCTTCGACAAGAGCCATATCAGTGATATTTTCCCTCCGGAAGTAATATCAATAGGACATAGAAAAGAAGAACTGGGTGTTGTCGCTGCAACAAAAATGATAAATATGCTTGATGGAAAGAAAGAGGAATCTATTTTCCTCAGCTGGGTATTGTAGTTATTCAAAATATATGGGTTTGCTGCTGTTTTTATGACAATGGGACTTTATTTTGTAATTCAAAAAATTTGTCTTTACAAATGAAGTAAATGTTCTACAATCTGTATAGTCATTTAAATATTTTGTTCATACATAGGAGACCCATTGATATGAAGAACAGAGTAAAACTTGTTGCAATCATATTACTTTCGCTTTCAATATTGCTTGTTTCTTGTGGAGGTATCTCCAAAGAGAAATCAATTGATATAGCACTTAAAAGCCTTGGTCTCACCAGGGTCTATACACCAAGAAATGATTCTGAGTTGATCAAAAGTGAAAAATGCTACGTTGTAACTGTTTGGACAGACTCATGTAAATACGTAGTAAAGGTAGACTCCAAGAGCGGAAATGTGTTGTCTACTGAAATATTGCCACTAGGTAACTAATACTTTTTAGGAGAACTATATTATGAAAAAATGCTTATCCTTGAAGAATTCCAAGGGAGCCTGGCTTGTTCTTGGAATTAGCGTGGCTTTGGTGCTGATATTCAGTGCTGTCGCCGGTCTATTCATCACACAAAACAATAGGGTGATGGTTAAGAAAATTACTTTGGATACTAGAGGAGCTGGTCTTTCAATCGAGCAGTACGAGCCTAGAAACGTATCCAGCGATGATAGTCTGCCATGTGTAATCTTGTTCCATGGTGGTTCTGAAAGCCTTTCTGCTTCCAGCATGGTTGCATGGGAACTTGCAAAAAGAGGTTTTGTTGTTCTAAATACAAGCATGTATGGTTGTGGTCTATCTGAGCAGCCTGCTGTTACAGAAGACGGCTTTAGGGAAGCAAACTACTTCAGAGGTGGTTCCCAGGGTATGTATGATGCTGTGAAGTATGCAAGAAACATCGCACATGTAGACAACGAGAGAATCGGCGTCTGGGCACACTCCGCTGGTGTCTTGGGATGTGCATCTGCTTTGATGCTTGACGGTGGATACTATACTCTCAATGACAGAATGCTCAATATCCTAAATAGCGATTATGGTGTTGAGATCACAGAGGCTATGATTCTTGAAGATGCAGACGCTATCGCAAAGGCAAAGCTCAGTGCTGAAGATTACAATACATATCTATATAAAAAGACTATTGAAGAAGGAAAGGTGGATGAATATCCAAATGCAGCAAGACTTTCTCCTTCATCAGGCTTCAGTAAGAAAGTTAAGGTTGCAGGTATCGAAGTTGTAAGAGAACCACAGGCAAACTCTATGACAGGTACAGGTACTCATGAAGACAATGGATACTACTATGCAGGCGAAACAGATCAGTATAAGAACATATTCCATACAACAGAGGCTGTACAGAGAAATGGTTGGTACTATGTTCCTGATGCATCTGTAGATCCAAATGGAAAGGCAGAGTATCTTGGTCCTCTCTTTGATACTACAGTCGCCAATAGTCCGAAGCTTAAGAAGGCTATTGAAGAGAATAGGGCGAGACTTTTCTTCAGTCCTGAAACTATCCACAACGGAATCCTATGGGATTCTGACGCTGTTTCAAAGACCGTTGAGTTCTATTGCCAGACAATGAACTATAACAATGGAGCAATCGGCGATCCTTCTTCGTCACCTATCGATGCCAGAAATTGTGGAAGCAGCTATTGGGCTATTGCATTTACAACTCTTGCTACAGTATCTGCAGTGGTTGCGATTATCGCTCTTCTTTCAATCGTCATAAGCACTAAATTCTTCTCAAGTGCAAAGTATGAACTATATAAGCCGACATTGGAGATTAAGTCTGCAGGATTCTGGATTGCAGTTGCATTTGCTGTGGTAGCATCATTTATCGGTACGAAAGTATCTTCAAGTGGTAACCTCTCCTTCACTATTTCCAACGCTACTGCAACAAAGTGGCTGCCTTGGGAACCTGGACAGATTAGAACAATGACGATGATCTCTGTAACGGCTCTCGTCGGTGCAGCACTGTTCTTAGTTCTTTTCTTTGTTACAAAGAAGAGAGGCGGAACACTTGCAAAGTTCTCTGATGTACATCTTGGATGTGGCTTCAAGAACGTCTTAAAGTCTATATTGCTTGCTTTCATCATGTTCTCTGGAATCTACTTGATGGCTAATATAATCCACGCTCTATTTGGAACAAGATTTATGTCAGCAGACGGATCCTTTGAAGTAATGAGCCCTATAGGATTCATGAGAATGCTTAAGTACGCTGTCATTCTTCTTCCATTTACACTTATCATCAGCACACTTAACAACATGTGGGGATTGAAGAATGTCAAAGACGGCGTGGATACAGCAATAAACGTTGTGGCGACATCTCTAGGATCGGAGCTGGTTGTTTTGATTGCACTTCTTCTTACATTCTCCAGTATCAACCACGGTACAGTATGGGATGTACATACAATTCTTTCTGTTATAGTTCTTGCTCCAATTATGAACTATATCTACAGAAAGTCTTATAAGGTCACAGGAAACGTGTGGGTTGGAGCTGCACTCGTTGCACTTCTTCTAGGATGGAGACTCGCTTCATATATTTCTCATCAGTTTATCTACTATGGACCAGATCCAATCAAGGCTTTCTGGGGCATATATTGATATTATTCCTGAGTGTTTTTCATCCGGTGCCTTGGCATCGGATGAATTTTTTTGGGGTTATTTTTTGTCGAGATAACCCAACACTATAGGAGAAAAGAGTATTACCTATAAAAATGACGGCATTTTCAGCCGTCATAGAAAGAGTAGTATATGGAGACTAGAGAATATCATGTAGGGCGATGTCATAGACGATAATAGAGTTTGGTTCTATACCTTCGATGTTCCTCTCGCCATAGAGCAACTCAGGAGGAACCCAGCAGCGTCCAGCTTGTCCTACTTTCAAGGCTACGATGGATGTCTGGAGGGCAGTGTCTATCTCCATAAGCCTCAGTTCTGCATAGTAGTCGGCATCTATGATCTCCAGTTCTTCCGTCTCGTAGTCCATTACATACATGTTGTAGTCTGCAAGAACCGTATCATATTGGGTAGGGTGATCTCCAAGAGTGTCGTCTTCATCAAGGATCATGAGTTGTATGCCGCTTTCCAGAACAATGATACCGTCTCTCTTACTGTTTTCTTCTAAGAATGCTTTCGCCCTGTCAGAGTTTGTTTCGCCTTTCTTTTCAACTTCTTTCAGATACTCTTCGTTAAGATAATTAATATAAGCGTTGATGGCGTCCTGCTCTCCAGATTTATCTAAAAGCCTATCTCCGCCCAATAAAGAATCCAGACCTCCGATTATAAACGGCTCAGGAATAATATCGACTTCCCCGTCTATTAATTCTCTTATAATAGAGAATGTATAGGCATAGCTGAATGCTTCTTCAAGGTTTGTGGGCTTTTCCAGGTTAATTAGTTCAGTAATAGACTCTGGTCCATCTCCGGGAAGGAATGTCTTTCCTTCATAGTAATACTCAAGGACAAACTGATCTATTGTACTCTGGATCTTTCCGTTTTCAACCAAGACGGGGACAGGACTATTGACTGCATCGATTACAGCACGGGCGAAGTATTTTCCATTTAATGAGATGTTTTCCGCCTTAATGTCATCAAGAGTCTTCAATCCATAAGCATAGTTGAATAGGGAGATTAGGTCAGATGTATCGAGAGGAGAGAAGGGTATTATTTCTTCTTTTTCTTCTATGGTGTGTAGGTCTCCGATAAAGATTTCTGTTTGACCGTCAGCTCCACCAATTATATTGACGGGTGTTGTTTCTTCTACAGGAATATTGGGAGTATCGGCAGGATGAACAGTATTGGGGGGGACTTCTGTTGTTGTCTCCTCCGCCTCTGAAGGAGTAATGACAGAAGGTTCTTCAACTTCAATAATAGGAGTCGTTTCTACTTCCTCCGATAAAATAGGAGTAGTCTCTTCCTTCTTTTCGCTATCAAAAGGAATCTTGACTTCCATTTCGATGCCAGGGGTGGCGCCTACTATAGTTATTTCACCTCCTATTTCTGCTCTTGGTGTATCACTACCTGTAGCACAAGAGAAAAGAAGTAAAGAAAGAAAAATAGATAATATTAGCAATAGAGATTTCTTCATCTTGTCCCTCCAATGGATAAACAAATTCCCTAGGATAAAGGTAACACTAAAAAGTGTATTATTGATGAAGAAGTGGGAGAGTTTAACAAAAGAAAAGGGATAAGCTGTACGCCTATCCCCGATTGGCTTTTCCTTAGTTCTTCTTCAGCGCATCTCTGATTTCTCTGAGAAGTGCGATGTCCTCTGGAACTGGAACTGGCTTTTTAGCCTCTTCTTCCGCCTTGGCCTTTGCTTCTGCTTCGGCCTTTGCCTTAGCTTCAGCTTCCTTCTTTTCCTTAAATCTGTTTGTTGCACGGATTATAACGAAGAGTACGAAAGCTGTAATAAGGAACTGAAGAATGTTCTGAATGAGAGCGCCATATCTGATTGCGACTTCACCGGCTGCTTCTGTTGCAGGCTTGAGAACAATTCTCAATTCCTGGAAATCGATTTTTCCGATTAATAGACCGACAACCGGGTTGATGATGTCTTTGACAACAGACTGGACAATGGCTGTGAATGCAGAGCCCACTACCATACCTACAGCCATGTCAAGAACATTGCCACGCATGACGAACTTCTTGAATTCAGCCATGAAACCTGATTTCTTTTCTGCCATTTTTTACTTCCTTTACTCTGTGATTATAACAGAAAGGGGCTTTTGATAAATAGAATAGGGGGACATTTGTCCCCCCAAAATAGAGTTTTTCTTTCTTATTCTGCGATTGATTTAAGATTAATGCGGAAGATAAGAAGTGCATTCGGTCCGATTGAAGAAGTTCCTGCCTCTCCATATCCATAGTCTGGGTGGATATAGACCATGGCTTCCTGTCCGACCTTCATGTTTGTTATAGCTTCAACAAAGCCTGGGATAAGAGACTGTAGGTTGAAAGTGACATCTGTTCCTGTATCATACTGGTTTCCGTCCAATAAGAAGAGATCATAGTCGACGATTACAGAATCTGTATCTACTGGAGATTCACCAAGAGTTTCTGCTTCACTGGTGATCATCATCTGGTTTCCTGAAGGAAGGATAATGATACCTTCTGTGTTCTTGTTCTCTTCCAAGAATGCTTCAGCTTCTTCAAGGTTAGCTTTTGCAAGCTGTGCAACATATTCTTCATAAGCCTGATCGAGATATTGAGCATATGTGTCGATAGCTGCTGTCATTTCATCTTCTGTCATCAGCTGCTCTGGGTTTTCCCAAAGGGCATCTGCTGCTCCTTCCATAAACTCTGGTGCTGTGATGT
>CAMEXG010000014.1 GCA_945947045.1 uncultured Spirochaetales bacterium
AGCTGAAGCATATTCTTCTCGCCATTGATTACTACCGGGATATCATCCACATACATAAATTCAGTTTTGATCATCTTATGCCTCCTTCACTGCACCGAACTTACAGGTTGAAATACAAGATCCGCAGCGTATACATTTCTCCAGATCAATATGGAACGGCTCTTTGATTTTTCCTGAGATTGCATTGACAGGACACTTTCTAGAACAAGCTGAACATCCTTTACATGTAAGAGGATCGATATAGATTCTCTTTAGCTTCTGACACTGTCCTGCAGGGCAACGCTTATCGCGGATATGAGACTCATACTCACTTCTGAAGTTCTTGATTGTACTGACAACAGGATTTGGCGCAGATTTACCTAAGCCGCAGAGAGCTGTATGAGAAATAGTATCCGCCAGTTCCTCCAAGAGTTCTATATCCCCCTCCTGTCCGTTTCCAGCCACTATCCTCTCCAATATCTCCAGCATTCTCTTTGTACCTTCTCTGCAAGGTACGCACTTTCCACAGGATTCATTCTGAGTAAAGTGCATGAAGAATCTGGCTACCTCGACCATACAGGTGTGGCTGTCCATAACGACAAGACCACCGGATCCTATCATTGCTCCGATACCCTTAAGGTTATCAAAATCGAGAGGAAGGTCTAAATGCTCTTTTGTAAGACAGGCACCGCTGGGGCCTCCGATCTGGACAGCCTTAAATTCGCCGTCTCCTCTCATGCCTCCGCCGATGTCGAAGATAATCTTTCTTAGTGTAGTTCCCATTGGAACTTCAATAAGTCCTGTGTTTGTAATATTTCCTGTAAGGGCAAAAGCCTTTGTTCCCGGGCTATTGGCAGTTCCAATAGATAGATACCAGTCGGCACCTTTACCGATTATCTGGGAAACAGTGGCAAATGTCTCAACGTTATTAAGAACGGTAGGAGAGTCAAACAGACCATGCTCTGTAGTGCGTGGAGGTTTTACACGAGGGAAGCCTCTCTTTCCTTCGATGCTGGCGGTAAGAGCAGAACCTTCTCCGCAGACA
This sequence comes from uncultured Spirochaetales bacterium, assembly GCA_945947045.1. Lineage (GTDB taxonomy): Bacteria > Spirochaetota > Spirochaetia > Sphaerochaetales > Sphaerochaetaceae > Ornithospirochaeta. The sequence goes on from CAMEXG010000014.1 coordinate 1,025, forward strand.
AACGCTCCGGCTCCCTTTGCAATATGGATTCTAAACGCCTTGCCTGATCCTAGAATATCATCGCCAAGAATACCTACACTTTCCGCTTCGGAGATGGCTTTCTGTAGTCTCTTTACAGCCAATGGGTACTCTGCTCTAACATAGATATATCCTTCGGTGGCTCCTACAGCGATACCTGCGATGATCATGCCTTCAAGCATTCTATGGGGGTCGCCTTCCATAATCGAGCGGTCCATAAACGCACCTGGGTCGCCTTCGTCACCGTTACAGACCACGTACTTCTGGTCTCCCTTTGCTCTTCTTACCTGTTCCCATTTCTTTCCAGTGGGGAATCCTCCGCCTCCGCGGCCTCGCAGAATAGATTTCTTTATCTCTTCGATAATCTCTTCTTCCTTCATATCAAAGAGAGCTTTTTCAAGGGATTCATATCCACCTATTGCGATATATTCTTCAATGCTATCTGCGTCGATTCTTCCACAGTGTTCCAGAACGACTCTATTCTGCTGGCGATAGAATGGAATCTCTTCCTGCTTCTTGTAAAGAACGCCATTAGAAGAATATCCAAGTCTATCGATATATTCGCCTTCAACTACAGTCTTCTCAAGAATCTCTTTACAGTCATCGACTTTGACTTTTGTATAGAGCCATCCCTGTGGTTCTATTCTTACAAGAGGTCCCATTTCACAGAAGCCATGGCATCCGCTCTTTTTGAGTCCTACTTCATCTTCTCCATGAGGTTCGTGTTCGAGAGTCACAGTCACATTAATGCCATTCTTTTCCATGAGCTTCTTTAATGTGTCGTAGATATTCAAAGAACCTCCGGCTACGCAGCCTGTTCCTCCGCAGACAATTATCTTTCTTGTCTGATTATCGTAAGCGTTTTTCCAAAGTGCTCTTGCTTCATCAAGAGAGGCCCTTGTCTGGAATTTTTCACTCATTTGGATTCCTCCTTGACTTTGAGACTATAGATGACTTCCATTGCCTTATCAGGGGTCATTGCAGGGTGAACCACATCATTTACCGTCATTACAGGAGCAAGGCCACAAGCTCCAAGACAAGATACTGTCTCAATTGTAAAGAGCTGATCGTCAGTGGTCTTCTTATTGTCTGTGACACCTAACTCTGATCTTACTCTTTCCAAAATTGGAATAGAACCTCTTACATGACAAGCGGTTCCGTCACAGAATTTGATTACATACTTTCCCTTCTTTTCCAAGGAAAAATTCTCATAGAATGTTGCAACGCTGAATATTCTTGCTTCGCTCATTTCTAGTTTTTGAGATAGATATGGAAAAGCTTCCTGCGGGAGATAGTGGTAGTGTTCCTGAATTGTCTGAAGGATTGCTATTATGGCGCTTTGTTTACACCCGCATTTTTCCAATGCAGCATCCACAACAGAATAGTCGAATGGTTCAGGCATATGTAGATTCTCCTTTTAATAAAATTGGGCTAATTACCCCACTAATGATGATTTTACGATACATATCACACAAAAAGATAGATAAATTTTTATTGAATTTAGGTTTTGGAATAATTCTTTCAGCGTTTTTCTTTTCCCAAACGATCATCAATGAACATATGCAAGTATAAATCTGAGGAAGCCAAAGATTTGTCTCAATAACGGAATTGAAGACCGGAGTATTCCTGTTACAAGAATTGCAGTCACCCACCCCAAATGGACAGTAATTCCAACAAACATGAACTATTGATCTTCTTATTGAAGAAGATGTCATCTACTATGAGAACCGAATAACCTGCTATCAAAACAAGGATAATGATGTGGTCGTCCTTGATATAGACACCAAAGAGTCCGAAGAAGAGCTTATTATACTCTAAGAGAAAAGCATGCCCTTGGAATCAAAAGAAATATACAATCGATGATTGTTTATAACTATGAAAAGACTCCAGAGGGCACAATGCTTTTGTTCACCTCAATACTTTCTTTATATCGATAAATGGTTCACGCCAGCCAGCCTTCTTTGCATGATCCAGCATTTCTTCTCTCTTTTCTCCATGTATAGCCATAATAAACTGGTAGTAGAAAATCTGGTCCGGTCCAAATAGATCATATCCCTTTTTGTAGATACAATCAGGAGAAGACTCTTTAAGAACATACTTCAGAGACTCCAGATACTCATCCACAGTGAGATATCCTTCTTTAATGAGAGAGTACACATTCTCTTCCATTGTTATTTCGAAAGTGAAACCTTCAAAACCTTCTTCTGTGTACTGCATCATCAAAAGTTTATCTGCAAAAGGCTTGGGAGCCCATCTAGATACCATAGGTCTCTTTCCCTTTGGTCTTTGATCAAAGGAATACTTCTTCTTTCCCTTGGTCGTCAAAACATCCTTAAGCTGCAAATCAGGAGAGAGGTTGTCAGAAAAAACATACTCATCGTCTTCTTTCTCAAAAGAAGAGAGGAAATCGAGGTTTGCAGGACACTCGGACAAAGAGACGGTTCTTCCGTTCAGGCTCAAACCCTTCTCTCTGACATCTCCCAGTTTATCGTTGATAGAGGTCTGAGCTTCTTCATAACTTCTCTCCGGAGGCATCATCAATGAAGGAATCAGAGGTGGGATCATATTCTTTGAACCAAATCCCAAATCCTCCATACATAGGCAGAATGTAGAATCCGGGGGAGTCTCAAAGATATCCCCACAATGATTTAGATATGTTTCAAGATTAGGGCACAGCCTATCCCAGTCATCGTCTTCTAAGGCGAAAAACGACCCCATAAATGATGGAATCAAACCAAAAGACCTGCTGATTATCGCAGAAAGGACTCCAAGGGGGGTTCTATCTGGAACAAGTAACCATCTTTCAACGGTTCCATCCTCCACGTTGGCATATTCCTCCAGATTCTCCAGTGCCTCTTCATTCAGCTCATTGAAAGTCATCTTGACTCTTAATGGTACAATCTTGAAAAAAGGCGATGCATCTAGAAAAACCTTATCCAGCTTATTAAGCGGGACGTCAATGTTGGGAGCTTTGGCCATTTTTCCTCCTTAGTTTTTCATGCTTACAGGCTGTCTCGTATTCTCCAGTACGTCTCTCCAAAGAGCTCCCTCAGGGTTGACGTGGTTACGCTTTGCAACTGCAGCTTTGATAGGTATATAAACGAACCTATTGTTTACACTGGAAGCTATGCACTGTGTCTTTCCAGCCATTGCAGCATGGACTGCATGGGCGCCAAGACGTGCACAGTAAATCGAATCATAGCTGTTTGCCGGTGTACTTCTGATAATATATGAAGGGTCGATGTACTTGATGGAGACAGGGATACATTTCTCTTTGAAGTACTCTTTAATTCTTTCTTTCAAAAATACTCCGATATCCTGATATTTGATGTTTCCGCCGGCATCGACCTCTCCTGTAGGAGGAACGAGGTCTGTACCTGCTCCTTCCGCAACGAGAATTACTGCGTGACCTCTATCTAAGATTCTCTTTTCAAGGTGATGAAGCAAACCGTTAGGACCATCCAAGTCAAATGGATTCTCAGGGATAAGACAGAAATTGACGTCGCTCTGGGCGAGAGAAGTATGGGCTGCAATGAATCCAGACTCTCTTCCCATGACTTTTACCAGTCCTATTCCATTATATGCGCTCTTGGCCTCTACATGTGCGCCTCTTACGGCAGGAACTGCAGACGCCACAGCAGTATCGAAACCGAAGGATGTATCGATGAACGACAAATCGTTGTCGATTGTCTTAGGAACGCCGACAACAGCGATTTTCAGTCCCCTTCTCTTTACTTCTTCTCCGATATCATAGGCGCCTCTCAAAGTCCCGTCACCACCGATGGCGATGAGGATGTTGATGTTCTGACGCTCAAGGGTGTCTACAATCTGTTCGATTTCTTTTCCGCCTCCTCTGGCAGAACCAAGGATAGTGCCTCCCTTTTCCTGGATGTCGTCTACAACATCGGGAGTAAGGTCAATCATCGGCCATGGAGAGTTTTCCAACAGACCAAGGTATCCGAATGGGATTCCTGTGATTCTTCTTACACCATATCTGTACCAGAAACATCTGACTACACTTCTTATTACGTTGTTTAGACCTGGACATATTCCGCCGCAAGTACAGATTGCCGCATGGACATGAGCAGGATTGAAATAGATTTTCTTTCTCGGGCCTGCAAGCTCAAGGACATCTTCCTGATCTTTGGATTCGTCAGCCTCATCATGGTCTATGTTGAGATATATTTTATCTGTATCTTCTACATAGTCTGCACTTCCGTCTCCATGTACAGATGACATACGTATAGGATTGTCGATCTTTGCCGCTCCGATTCTCTCGATTGTAAATTCCTGTTTAACCATTCCTATCCTCCTCAATCAAAGTCTCAACTTTTTCTCTAAATGACACAAACTCTTTCTCTGCAGCCTCTTTTGCAGAAGTCTGGAATTCTCTGTAGAGATCCATATAACTTCGGGCAAAAGGGGTAAGCTCCAAGCCTTCTCTGGTGGCTCCCCCTCTTTTTCTCTCTACAAATGGTCTTCCAACCTCATCTTCTAGTCTTTTTAGCATACCATAAGCTTTGGAATAAGAAAGACCCATATTTATACTCGCCGAACGAAGTGACTTGGATTTGTCTATTTCCTCCAAAAGCCAAAGGACTCCGATTCCCATGTACTTCTTTCCGTCACTGCCTGTTATGTAGAGTTTAGTGTCTAGCTCCATATCTCCTCTGCCGCCTTATAAACGATTCCAACCAGATCTTCAAGGTTTTCTTTTTCAACTGAGCAATATGCCAGTCTCAAAGTCCTACCCATAATATTGATGGCTCCGACTTCATATTTGGAGAGAAGATGCTGTCTTAGCTCCTCAGCGTCTCTTCCCATTGTATCGAAAGCCATGAAATATCCTGAATTAAATGGATATGGCTGAAGCAACTTACTGTCTTTGTATGATTCAAGAGTCTTCTGTATGACTCTATATCTCTCTCCGACAGTATCAAACAAGTGCTGTTTGTCTTCATCATATTTTGAACCTTTCATTCCTATCTTCAAAAGAGACTGGCCTGGTCTATCGCAGTTGGAGACAGTGCATCTGACAGCACCCAGAGTCTTTTTCTCCAAAGCGTCCAGTTCTTTTGATCCGAGCGCCTTACCTGCATATGTGATGAATCCTACTCTGAATCCCCATACCATCTCTTCTTTTGTAGCGGCATCGCCTTTGACAGCCAAAATGTTTTCGTGGGAGTCGGCGAAACGAGAGAAGAGAGATTCTTTCTCAGTATCCTCTTCATAGAAGAGACCGAAGTATGCATCGTCGCTTATTACAAGAATCTTCTTTCCTGTTTCAGCCACTTCCTTTACAGCTTTTACAATATCCTGGGCTTCCTTCTTTGAAGGAGAGTAGCCTGTAGGGTTATTGGGGAAGTTAAGGATCAATCTGGCTGTATCTCCCTTGCACTCCAAAAGGGCTTTCTTCATTCCCTCTGTGTTAAAGCCGCCATCTTTAAAAGATGGGAAAGTCTTTAACTCACCACCTGCAAGATCCTCGAAGATCAACTGATAGTTGTCCCAATAGAGATCAGGGCATACAACCTGGTCTCCTTCATCCATAAATAGTGTCGCGATTATGCTGATAGTATGGGTAAGACCACCTGTAACAATAGGAGTGGAAGTAAGCTTTCCTTCAAGTGTAGGGTTCTTTTCCACCATCGCCTTTTTCCACATTGCTCTTAATTCTTTATCGCCACCGCCCGGAGCATAAGAGAAGATCTCTTTCTTTGAGAGGACTCCAGGTACAAATGAGGAATAAATATCGCTTAGACAGAATGGTTCGCCTTTCTCCTGTGCCAAACCTACAGTCGCATTATATCTCTTGGCCTTTTCTCCTGCTTCTGCAGACTGGGCCACTATACCCTTCGGGAAATACATGTTTTTTCCCTTCTTTCCCAATAAGTCATATACACAAGAGTCTCTAAGAATATCGTTTAGTTCTATTGCCAGTTCCTTCATATTTATCCTCCAGCAAAATAAGATGGAAAAAGAGTAATTATTTGTTGCCTCTTATGCCAATACTTTCCCAAAAATTCCTTTAAAAAAGAAAACCGTCCTGAGGCTTATCGTCCTGTTTTTCCCCCACTTTTATGCCTAAAAGAAGTAAAAACTCATCTTCTGATATAATCTTAACTCCTAATTTTTCTGCTTCCGCCCTCTTAGAGCCTCCTCCCTTTCCAGCCAGAAGGTGTGTCGTCTTACTTGTGACGCTGCTTACCGTACGTCCGCCCCTCATCTCTATTTCCTTCAATGCTTTGGAACGAGGGTTAAAGTTCTCAAAGGAACCTGTGACACACCACACTTCTCCGGTAAAAATCTGGGCCTTGTCCTCTTCTTCTTTCTTATCCATTTCCTCAGATACATGTAGGCCCAGGGCGGTAAGAGCATTGACAGTAGAAAGGAGGTTTGGATCATTGAATGCTTCGATTAGCGTCTTCGCCGTCTCTTCTCCCATTCCTTTGATAAGTAAAAATGGCGTTGTGTCTCCTTTCTCTGCTGCAAGGCGAAGTTTCTCCAAGGAATTAAATCCTCCCTCGGAGAGAAGACGGGCGGTTTTTGTTCCGCAGTCAGGAATGCCTAAAGAAGCCAAGACCGTTGTATATGGCCTGCCCTTTGATTCTTCTACAGACTTTTTCAAAGCCTCCACAGTCTTTTCTCCTATCCCTGGAATCTTCATCTCAAGGGCTTTGGAGTAATCGAGGGTGTAGATGTCCTCAACTCTCTTCAACAGCTTGTTATTCCATAAAAGCTCCACAGTCTTCGGCCCCATGGAATCTATATCCATTTGGTCTCTGGAAGAGAAGAAAGATATTCTTCCCTTCGCTTGGTCCGGGCAGTCATAGTTGGGGCAGAAGAGATGAACTCCTTTATGCACCAATTCAGATCCGCAGCAAGGACAGGTAAGAGGGATTTTATATGTGGTGTTTCCATCTTCATTCTTCTCCACCACTTCTTCCACCGCAGGTATTACATCTCCCCTCTTTGTTATGGACACTCTATCTCCGATAGCAAGCTCCAGGGAATCTATATACTCTTGGTTATGGAGGGTCGCACGTCTTATTGTAGAGCCACCGAGAGCCACAGGTGCTATTTCAGCTACAGGTGTAATCCTACCGGTTCTTCCAACCTGCACAGTGATTCCCAACAGTGTAGTCTCTGCCTGTGGAGACTCGAATTTATATGCAATGGCCCACCTTGGATGGTGTTCCGTGTATCCAAACTCCTGTCTCACATCAAGCTCGTTTATCTTGAAAACAAGACCGTCTATCTCATGGTCCAGTCCAGGTCTCTTTTCCGTCATAATAGAGATGTATTCTTTTATATCAGAAAAGCCATATCCTGTACCTTCCAGTCCCGCTTCCTTAAGTTTCTCTTCAGCCTCTTCTTTTGTCCTGGAGAAGAAAGCAAAGTCAGGATTAATCCTGAAACCAAGGTCTGAAAGCTTCTTCATTATATGTAGATGGTCTTTTGGTGTAGACTCCTCATCCCCCCAGAAGCCTTCATAGCAATACATATCCAATGGGATTCGGGCCGCCTCCTGAGACTTCTGACGTCTTACAGTTCCTGCAGCAAGATTTCTTGGGTTTGCAGCCTTCTCGTCTTCAGGTAGTGTTGCATTTACTTTTTCAAACTCTTTCTTTGGAAGATACACTTCCCCTCTTACTGCAATATCCAAAGGCTCAGGAAGAGAGAGAGGGATGGAATGTATCGTCACGATATTGGGAGTGACATCGTTTCCTACGCTACCATTACCTCTTGTTACAGCTCTTACGAGAATACCATCTTCGTAATAAAGAACCATGGATATTCCGTCTATCTTCTCTTCAGCGGCAAAAGAGAGTTCCCCACCCTTCTTTTCAATAGATCTGGAGAAGAAGTCCAGAACGCTTTCATCCGAATATGCTTTATCCAAAGAAAGTACAGGGATAGTATGCTGCACCTCTGGAAAATCGTTTGTCAGGTCAGAGCCTACTCTCTTTGTAGGACTATCAGGGGCGGCAAACTCCGGGAATTCTTTTTCCAAGGCGATGAGTCTATCTGTAAGCCTATCGTATTCACTGTCTGAAACGAGGGACTTGCCTTCTTTATAATATGTATCTTGGTATATCTTCAGCTTCTCAGCCAAAGAAATCATTTCTTCTTTAACTTCCATAGCCTAAATATAGCATAATAACGTCAATTTAAGGGTGGGGTATATTTTTACATTTTACGATTTTGCGAAAAACCGTGTAACTTTCATTCCACCCCTTTTCGTTTGATTTCTTGCAGGCAGAGGGCACTAAGTGTTATTGTATTTCTATGGCTGATCGCAAATCTTTCTCAAGATACACAATGAGATGTGGCATGATCCTTCGTTCAACAGAAGCTCTAAAGAAGCTTGACGGGTTCGATATGCCGGAACTTGACTCCAGGTTCTTAGTAATAACTGCATCTAACATCATTGGTAATAACGAAATAAACATAATGGGCACGAAGATGCCTCTTTTGGCGTCTGACTTCATCGCATATAAGGGACAACCCTTATTGGTGCTTTTCGGCCCTGATTATGAAAATACCGAGCTTGCTCTTGAGAAGATAAAAGTCAAGACATCTCCCTTGGATTTCAAAGAAGACACTTCAGATTTTCCCGATCCCCTGTTTTTCTCCTGGGGGCTTGATGAGAATGGAGAGAACGACGAAGAACGTCAGCAGATGAAGAAAGTAGAGTCCAGCTTTGAATTGGAGAGCGGAGACGAAGAGTCTTTTAATAGATTTCCTATCCTAAGCTGGCAGGATTCCAATGGTATGATGCATGTAGAGTGCCCTTCCCAATGGCAGTCTATGGTCAAAGCCTGTGTAGCATCCGCCCTCAACCGCTCTCAGGAGACTATAACCCTTCACCCTGACAAGTACTCTGGAAAATATGATGAATACCTTATAGGGCCTGCAATGTACGCCTCCTTCACTTCCATTGCCACCCTTATTACGGGAATGCCCTGCGAAATGAGGGAATCAGGAATTGCAACAAGGCCTGGCATCTCTTTCCACACCGTCACATGGATCGATAAAAACGGAAAGCCAAGACACGAAGAGACTACTGTAGTGATAGACCAAGGATACTGGGCTATTATGGGAAAAGAAGTACAGAGACAGATAATGGTGAATATTCTTCCAAAATATTCCCTTGAGTCTTTTAAAGCCATGATCAGGACACAGAAAAGCTCAAAAAGGCCAAGTGTATTCTGCGGCTCCATGGTTCACGCCGCCGCCCTCTCTTCACGTGGTATTCATACATCACGCTTGGCGTTGAAGTTGGATCTGACTCCTTCTTCTTTTATTCTTGATACCAATAAAGACGCTACAAGATTCACAGACTGGGCGCCTCGCCATGATCTGACAGATCTTGAGGAGAAAGTTAGGAAAATATCTGAGGAATCAGACTTCGACAGGAAATGGTCATCTTCTTCCCTCCATTCGGGACAATTCGGCCTCCAAGGCTACCTCTATGGCATAGGACTCTCTTCAGGCCTTTCTACAGCCGGTTTTTCAACAACCACTGCAAAAGAGAACCAATTCATGGCCCAGCTGTCATATACCACAAAGAAGAACGTGACTGTTTCAGGTTATTTCCCTCAGACTCTCTCCGGCGACAGAAGTATTAAAGAGATATTGGGCAGAACTTTCTCAAGCACAGACCAGACGGAACTTGTGCTCTTTATAGAAGGAACCCAGAAGGCTCCCGACAGCGGTCCCGATATTCTTTCAACTTACTCTTCTATTTTCCTTACACAGCTGATGAAAGCCACAATGAAGCTCTCGCAGTTGGCAAAAAAAGAAGACGCGGAACTTCCGATCACTTTAAGATTCAACTCACAAAATCTGGCTCTGCCCTGTGAATTCGAGTATTCAGGATTCGGAACGGCAGTTGTGGAGGTGGAGGTGCCCAAGACTTCTTTGATTCCTGAAGTAAAGAATGTCTGGATCGATACTGCTATTGCTCTTCCTCAGGTAAAAGGAATCGACACAAAAATAAAGAGTATAGCTCTTGTGGCCTTTGAAAGCCTTGGAGTAAAGTTGGCCAATAATTTCAACATCAGTGTCAAATACTCTTCAGAAAGAAAGGATGTAGGAACATACTCCTCTGTGGAGAATTTGGTAAGATCATTGGTGACATCAGCCCTCGCTTCAGCCATCTGGCAGGCCACAGGACAAAAGAGCGGAGTAAAAATGCCTTACGGCGACAAAGCGATAGAAAGATATTTAGGAGGAGACGAGTAATGAAGATAGACTGCACTGTTGACGGTAAGACACTTACCCTCTCCCTTAACTCCAATAAGCCCTTGTCACTTATTCTCCAAGAGAACTTGGACAACCAAAGTAATACTGCACACTGTAAAGGAAGAATGTGCGGCTTATGCGCAGTACTAATAGACGGGAAAGCAGAGCTATCCTGCATGGTACCTGCATTCGAACTCAAAGGAAGAAATATCATAACCTTCGACCAGTTCCAAAAGACCAGGAACATGAAAGATATAGCCAAGGCTTATGAAATGACTGGGGTTGAGCCCTGCAAAGACTGTTATGCCTCCCGCTCTCTTATTTTCGAGTCCCTTATTTCTTCAGAAGAAACTACTCCTGATGAAATAAAGAGGACAATGAGTGTCGTTAAATGCAATTGCATGGAGACAGGAGACGAGGTGGACATAGTCACAAAAGCTTTGGACATAAGGAGGAAGAGAAATGTACGAAGGTCTTAACTCCCCTTCTATCCATACCCCGGCAAACTTGGCTGAATATAGCCAGACTGTACTCAGATACCCGAATGTTCAGATTTGGGCAGGTGGTACTAATATAATGACGAGGCCGAAATCTTATCCTTCGAGAAGCACTGATTCCGAAATCGTGTATCTCAAGGGTATCGAGGAACTTAAAAAGATTACAAGAAACGACAGAATGATTGAAATCGGAGCCACCGTCACCCTGGATAGTATTTTGAAAAACCACAGGAATTATCTACCTGATGTTTTGAAAGAAAACATACTTTCCATAGGTAGTCCTATGATCACAGGTCGTGCAACCTTCGGAGGAGCCATAGCTGCAAGAAATCCTATGACAACCCTCCCTGGCACTCTCATTACCCTGGGCGCCAACGCAGAAGTAAGAAGCGTAAGGAAAAAGACTGTAAAATCAAGATGGATTCCTATTTCTTTGATGCTGAATGAATCAAAGGACGGCATGGTTACTTTACCACCTAGAAGTCTCATTACAAGAGTAAGGGTCTCTCTTCTCTCCTCTGATTATTCTTATTTCAGAGAAGAAGGATCATATATCGACGACCCGGACAATACTGTTGCAGTGGCATTCACAGCAAGAGAGGGACAGATGGATACTCTCATCAATCCCCACTTTGCCATTACATTCCCCACTAAAGGTATCGTCTACTCAAAAGATCTTGATAATATTCTTATGCAGCTGCACTTCCCTCTCTCAGAAGAGGAGTTTTCACAGCTATTGCAGATAATCTACACCTTTATCAACGCCGTCACTCCAAATATTACAAATCTTCAGAAACGAAGACTTAATAATATTCTTGAAGACATGATCAACGGCATCAACGCAAAGGTTCTCGCCCCGTCTTCAATAGAACAGGGCCTAAATTGAGGAATTAATATTGAGTAATTTTGTTCATTTACACAACCACAGCGACTTTTCACTTCTTGACTCTGCAGCTTCAATTCCCCGCTATATAGCAAAATGCAAGGAATATGGCATGAATGCATTGGCCCTTACAGACCATGGAAATATGTATGGAGCCGTCACTTTCTATAAAGCATGCAAAGACAACGGAATTAATCCTTTGGTGGGATGTGAGTTTTATTACACCCACGATAGGCACATGAAAGATCCTTCCGCCAAATACTACCATTTGATCCTTATAGCCATGTCAGACAAAGGCTACCACAATCTTATGGAGTTGAACTCCATTGCATGGAAGGAAGGATATTATTACAAACCAAGAATCGACGATGAAAGCCTCTTGTCCCACAGTGAGGATTTGATCTGTCTCTCAGCCTGCGTATCAGGAGAAATTCCGCGTCTTATTTTGGGAGGAAAAATTGCAGAGGCCAAAGAAAGAATACTTTGGTTTAAGAATCTGTTCGGTGACAGATATTACCTGGAGATACAGAACCATGGACTGGAAGAAGAACAGATTGTTCTGAGAGAATTGCCGAAATTGTCAAAGGAACTGGATGTACCTCTTGTATGCACAAACGATATCCACTACATAGATAAAAGTGACTGGAACGCCCATGACACTCTCATCTGCATAGGAACACAATCCAAGAAATCCGACAAGAACAGAATGAGATATAAAGAGGGAGAGTTCTACTTCAGATCCCCGGAAGAGATGGAGGAACTATTTAAAGACTTCCCCGAGGCCATTGAAAATACAGGCAAAATCGCAGAGCGATGCCAACTTACAATTAACTTCCCCGGTCCTGTCCTTCCTAAGTGTCAGATTCCACCGCAGTATAAAGACGACGCAGATTATCTTACCGCCCTTTCTTATGAAGGGTTGAAGACAAGGTATCCTGATGCAGAGGGAGAAGAGCTGGAAAATCTGAAACAGCGATTGCAGTATGAGTTGGACATCATAATAAAGATGGACTTTCCTGCCTACTTCCTGATTGTCAGAGACTATATTCACTGGGCAAAGACCCACGATATTCCCGTGGGGCCGGGAAGAGGATCCGGTGCAGGTTCTCTTGTGGCATATACTACAACGATTACAGATGTAGACCCTATAAAATACAACCTGCTCTTCGAAAGATTCCTGAACCCTGAACGTGTCTCTCTCCCTGACTTCGACGTAGACTTCTGCTTCGAAAGAAGAGGAGAAGTAATCGACTATGTCACCGAGCACTACGGACACGATTCTGTGGGACAGATCACTACATTCGGTACTCTAAAACCCAAAGCTGTAGTAAAGGACGTGTGTAGAGTCCTTGATATACCCTTCGACGAATCAAACAAAATAACAGCTTTGGTTCCAGATGAAATACCTGGAATGAAGAAGTGGCACCTTCCCGATGCCTTGAAGTTCGAGAAGAAACTTCAAGATGTAAGAGACAGAGGCGGAGTATATGAAGAACTATTTGATACAGCCATAAGGCTGGAGGGTCTAAACAGGCATACATCTTTACATGCCGCCGGTGTAGTCATCGGAAGGGAGCCTTTAGATAAATATGTTCCTCTCTGTGTACCAGACCAGAAGAGCGGAGGACTTGCAAGCCAGTATACAATGCTTCAGATCGAAGAGTGTGGACTGGTAAAGATGGACTTCTTGGGGTTGAAGACTCTTACTCTATTGAAGCACGCTGTAGATTTGATCCATAAGAGAGAACCTGATTTCGACCTTAATAAAATCAGCGACAGCGACAAGAATACCTTCGACATGCTCTGTCGTGGAGACTCGGCTTATGTCTTCCAGTTTGAATCTGCAGGTATGCAGGATATTCTGAAGCAGGCACAGCCAAGCACTATTGAAGAGTTGGTTGCTCTTAACGCTCTCTATAGACCGGGTCCAATGCAGTTTATCCCGAAGTACATCGAATCAAAGTGGGGAAGAACACCCATAACATACCCAGACCCTGCCCTAGAACCCATTTTGAAGACTACATATGGAGTAATCGTCTACCAGGAACAGGTTATGCAGACAGCTCAGATCATCGCAGGATATACTCTTGGCGAAGCAGATATCCTGAGAAGAATCATGGGTAAAAAGAAGGTTGAGGCACTGGCCAAGGAACTTGTGAAGTTTAAGGCTGGAGCAGTCAAGAAAGGATACACGGAAGAGCATGCTGAAGAAATATTCCACATGCTTGAACCATTTGCAGGATATGGATTCAACAAGTCCCATGCCGTCGCTTATTCTATAGTCGCATATCAAACAGCATATCTGAAGGCGAACTACAATACAGAATTCCTGGCTGCAAACTTGACAAACGAAATGAACAGCCCGGACAAGTTCAAAGAATACTTGAACCTTGCCCCTAAATATGGAATCAAGGTAGTTCCACCTTCAATAAATAGATCCGAGACACAGTTCTCTGTGGATAATGGTGAAATCCTATACGGCCTTGCAGCCATTAAGAATGTAGGAGCCAATGTCGTAGACTCTATAATTGAAGAAAGAAAGAAGAACGGACCTTATAAGTCGTTTATGGACTTCTTGTCTCGTCAGGGAGAGACTGCTCTCAACTCCAGGCTGGTAGAGTGTCTCATTAAAGCAGGATGCTTTGATGAACTTGGTACGGACAGAGCAGTGCTTCTTGCAAACCTCGATGAAGCTTTCCGTTTCGACAAAGCACAGAAATCCCAGTCTGCCTTCGGCCAGCTTTCACTCTTTGACGGAGAAGAAGAGGATATGTTGGGCGAGTTTGAAATGAAGAGTGCAGATCCTCTTCCGTTCTTGGAAAAACTGAAAATGGAAAAGGAACTCCTAGGCTTCTATATCTCCGGTCATCCTTTGGATAGTTACGAGAAGGAGATAAACGAGTGTGTGAAAGTAAACGTATCGGATCCCGATACTATCATTCTGGGTCAAGACACTCAAATTATCGGTCAAATCATTTCACAGAAAGTGGTCATAAGTAAAAAGAGCGGAGGGAAGCTTCTGTTTTTGACTATTCAGACTCAAGATGGCGATGTGGAGGCTGCAGTATTTACAAAAGTCTATGAAAAGGTTGACGGCAAGACGGAAGTGGATGGAATCTATGGCTTCAAAGGTAGATTCGACAAGCGTGACGAAAAATTGAGCTTTGTCATTTCCGATATCGTAGCCCCATCTGAACTTGAACCACTGGCTGTCCAAAGGGTCAACATAAAGATAAAGGCAAATGTAGATATTAACAGAAAGACTCTGACAAGCTTGATGGAAGTAATGATACAGAACGAAGGCGGAGTGCCTGTTTCTCTCTTCATCAGCGATATTCCTGAAGAAGAACTGAAACTAAAGAGTACAAGCAGCGTCCAGTATTCACAAAATCTCTACAATAGTTTGAGAGAGTTGGATGTTGTCGAAAAGGTCTGGGTAAGCTAACTTTTCTTTGGAGGCGCCAAAAATGATAAACAATGTAATACTAATGAAGCTTTCGCTTTTTCTTGCAAGGCTTTTAAATGCATACTCCATTCTTATATGGGTAAGAATAATCTTCTCCTGGATTTTTCCCAATCCTTCACGACAGAATTGGATCTATTGGATCGGTCGTATTGTAGATCCTTATTTAAGTGCCTTTAAAAGCAAGAAGAGTGTAATAGGAATGCTTGACTTCTCTCCCATCATTGCAATCGGAGTATTATCGATAGTCGAGAGTATTCTCCAATATTATGGATACTATGGAACCATTACTCTCTCTATGTTTCTATATGTATTTCTATATGCTTTCTGGAATTATGGTCTCTCTATTTATTTTTGGATTCTCTTCTTTGCCCTTATATTTAGGACAATCGCAACTTTCTCCCGCAATCCACAGATGTGGGGGATGGCAGAGGGGATCGGAGGTGCAGCAAGACCTGTGACTGATTTTGTAAGAAGCTTTGCAAAGAGAAGAATCCTCAGCGAGAGGACTGTTTGTGTCATATCTCTGGTGTTAGTCCTTGCGGTATGGTTCATGGTAAAGTATCTTGTGGCATGGCTTGGATCCATAGTATTAAGAATTCCTCTATAAAATGGACGAGAGCATCACTAAAGTCCCAGGGGTGGGAAAGGCATTAAAAGGAGAGTTTGAGAAGCTGGGAGTGTCCACTTTGTCGGACGCTGTGGAGCTTTTGCCTCGTGGCTACGATGACAGAAGAAAAGAAAGAAGGATGAATGACGCAACGCCTCAAGACCCAAGCGTCAACTGTCGTATAACAATACTATCCCATGAAACTTTCCCCTCTCCCAAAATGGGAATGACACTGAAAGTGAATGCTGAAGACGATGACGGAGAGAGAGTGACTCTTCTTTGCTTCAATAGGCCTTTTTTGAAAAACCAGTTGAAAATCGATTCATCATGGTATCTAAATGCCGTCGTTCAGAAGTATAAAGGTCTGTACTCCACATCACGCTTTGAAATAAAGAAGACAAAAGAAGAGTGCGGTATTGGAAGAATCCTCCCCCTTTATCCATTAAGTGGAAATCTAAAACAAAAAAACGTAAGGGATGCGACACGGTTCGCCCTCGCTTCACTCTCTCCCTTTGAAGAGATTCTTCCCCAAGAAACAATAGAAAGAAATGATCTTGTATCTAGGACTGATGCTTTTAATTATGTTCACTGGCCAAATGATGATATAGAAATCAAGTTGGGGAAAAGAACCCTCGCTTTTACAGAACTTCTCCTTCTGGAGCTTTCTATACTGAGAGAAAAGAAAGATAAAAAAGCCATAAAGAAAGCAAAGCCATCCAAACTGGAGAGGGCCTTTATATCATCCCTCCCCTTCTCTCTTACTCCGGACCAAGATAAAGCCATAGATGAAATAAGAGAAGACTTATCTTCAACTACACCTATGTATAGACTATTACAGGGAGATGTAGGGGCGGGAAAGACGCTTGTGGCATGGATCAGCGCCCTCTCTATCATAGAGAGAGGGGGACAGGTTGCGTTTATGGCTCCTACTGAACTACTAGCTCGTCAGCATGCAGAGAAGGCGTCAGAGCTATTATCCCCCCTTGGGGTAAGGATTGCATTTGTCACCGGTGAAGTCAAAGGCAAGGGAAGGAATCTATTATTGAAAGCTCTGAGAGAAGGAGAAGTGGATCTGGCCATAGGGACGCACGCCCTCTTTTCTTCAGATGTAGTATTTAAAAACCTAAAATATGTAATTATAGACGAACAGCATAGATTCGGAGTAGGACAGAGAGAAGCTTTGACCAAAAAGGGAGAGATGCCACATGTTTTGATGATGACTGCGACCCCTATCCCAAGAACTCTTGCAATGACCGTCTTTGCAGATATGGACACTAGTGTTATCCGCTCCATGCCTAAAGGAAGAAAACCGATCAAGACACATACTGTATCATCACAGAACAGAGACAGAATGTATGAAGCGGTGGGAGTGGAGTTTCAACGTGGACACCAAGCTTATTTTGTTTATCCAAGAATAGATGATGAAGGCGAATCAGATCTGAGAGACGTCACCACTATGTATTCTTTTCTGCAGAAAAAATACCCTGGAGTCCCTTCTGCACTAATTCACTCAAAGCTTGAAGAAGAAGAGAAAGTCAGGATACTTAAGGAGTTCAGGGAGAAAAAGATCCAATATCTTGTCTCCACAAGCGTAGTTGAAGTTGGCATCGATATCCCTGACGCAACATGTATGGTCATAGAGCATGCGGAGCGCTTTGGACTGGCAGCCCTTCATCAATTGAGGGGAAGAGTGGGAAGATCGGAATTACAGTCTTACTGTTTTCTTGTCTTCGAGCCCTCTCTTTCGGAAGATGGAAAAGAGAGGCTAAAGGTCATGCGTGACACAAATGACGGTTTTTTGATAGCGGAAAAAGACTTGGAGATAAGAGGACCAGGAGAGATGTCCGGCAACAAGCAGTCAGGATTTCTAAAGCTTAAATTTGCTTCAATAACAGAAGACCAAGATATTCTTGAAGATGCTAGAAATGAAGCGGAAAGAATTTTAAATGAAGACAAAGGCCTTATTAGCGGAATCAACTCCGGCTTAAGAAAGGCTTTGGAAAAGATGAAGAGAGACTAATCTTCACAAAAACAACAGATGTATATTTTTCTGTCAACGTAAAAGAGAGTGACATTATTCCTTTTTTTGTAGAGAATATCCCGAGAGGAAAGTATATGTTCGATAGAAATACCGCTGTAGAGTTATGGCACAAATATAACGAAAGCGAGAGCCTATGGCATCACGCTCTCTCTGTTGAAGCCGTAATGAGAGAGTTTGCTGCTTACTATTCGGAAGACATTGAATACTGGGGACTTGTAGGCCTGTTGCATGATATTGACTGGGAAAAGTTTCCAGAGATCCACTGCAAGAAAGCCCCTGAATTACTAAAAGAAATCGGGGCTGATGACCACTTCATCCATGCTGTTTGTTCCCATGGCTGGTCTATCTGCACCGATGTAGAACCGGAAAAGAAAATGGAGAAGGTTCTCTTTACTATCGATGAGCTGACAGGTCTTGTTACAGCTACAGCTCTTATGAGACCAGAGAAAATGAAGGG
>CAMEXG010000015.1 GCA_945947045.1 uncultured Spirochaetales bacterium
ATAGCATTTATAACGATTCATAACAATTGAGGCATTCATTCTTCAGCCTTACATACTCCACCTTGAAAGGTGGAAGCTTTACGGCTGTTTTTCTGTAAATACAGAGAAGAAAACTCAAGACTGATGATGCCGCTATCCATTAGAATGAATCACGCCATTGCAGATGGTTTCTTAGTTGCCAATATTTTCAGACTACTGGATAAAGAGATCGAGTCGTTCACTTCATAGTTTCATCCCCTCTCTTAGATACAAGAAGGCTTTAATAAGACTATTTACTTTGTTTTAAACCACACTTATTACACGCTTTATTCACCGTTTTATTCCACGCTTTATTAATTATAATAAGTTCAATTTGACTAATCGTTTCTTTTTGCTAGTCGAATCTATGGTTTTGAGATTTGTTTATTTGCACTATTAATTATTTTGAGCAACAAGATTTATAAAGATTATGATACTTTCCTTTATTATGTATATCAGAACAACATCATCTGCCAGCTATCAGAATATGTGGAAAAATCAAAAACTACTATGATTGATATAGGGTATAAAAAACAGGCTGTCAAACCATTGGTCCAAACAGCCTGCAGTATTTATAGGATTATCTTAGTTCTTCTTTGACAAGAACTCGTCAATTGCCTTAGCAGCAACCTTACCTGCACCCATAGCAGAAATAACTGTAGCGGCACCTGTAACAGCGTCTCCACCAGCATAAACAGCTTCGCGGCTTGTAAGACCGTCTTCGTTGACGATGATTCCACCGTGTGCGTTGACTTCAAGACCCTTTGTTGTGTTCTTGATAAGTGGGTTTGGAGATGTTCCGATAGCCATGACGACAGTGTCGACATCGAGAACGAACTCGCTTCCCTCGATTGGGATAGGTCTTCTTCTGCCCTTTGCATCTGGCTCACCAAGCTGCATCTTGATGCACTTAATTCCTGTTACACAGCCATTCTTAGGATCTCTTGGATTTTCAGGGTTGTTGTATCCGAGAATCTCAACAGGGTTGTTAAGGAGCTGGAAGTCAATTCCTTCTTCCATTGCATGCTCGACTTCTTCCTTTCTAGCTGGAAGTTCCTGTAATGATCTTCTGTAGACGATGTATACGTGTTCAGCACCAAGTCTGAGAGCTGTTCTGGCAGCATCCATTGCAACGTTTCCGCCACCGACGACAGCAACCTTTCCACCCTTCATGATAGGAGTATCTGGATCATCAAGATAAGACTTCATAAGGTTGGATCTTGTGAGGAATTCGTTTGCTGAATAAACACCCTTAAGAGCTTCACCTGGGATGTTCATGAAGTTTGGAAGACCAGCGCCGGAGCCGATAAATACAGCTTCATAACCTCTCTCGAAAAGCTCGTCGATTGTAAGAGTCTTACCAATGACAACGTTTGTGTCGATATCGACGCCAAGAGCTTTGAGGCCTTCTACTTCCTTTGCAACGATTGACTTTGGAAGTCTGAACTCAGGAATACCATAAACAAGTACACCACCTGCTGTATGGAGAGCTTCGAAGACGGCTACTTTATATCCCTTCTTAGCAAGGTCACCGGCACATGTAAGACCTGAAGGACCAGAACCAACAACTGCAACCTTGTGTCCGTTTGGCTCAGGAACAACAACTTCAGCCTTGCTGTTTGCATTATGATAATCAGCGACAAATCTCTCCAGTCTTCCGATTCCAACTGGTTCGAACTTTACACCGAGAGTACACTTACTCTCACACTGAGATTCCTGAGGACATACTCTTCCACAGACAGCTGGGAGAGAAGAAGACTTTGTAATTACTTCATATGCACCCTCGAAGTCTTTCTCTTTGATATGGGAAATAAACTCAGGGATGCTGATGTTTACAGGGCAGCCCTGTACACATGGTCTTGTCTTACAGTTGAGGCATCTCTTTGCTTCGTCAACTGCAGTCTCCATGTCATAGCCAAGTGCGACTTCCTTAAAGTTATGTGCTCTTACTTCCGGTGCCTGTGTAGGCATCTCATGTTTCTTTGGATTAATAGGCATTCTAAGTCTCCTCCCTTAAGCGTTCTTGAAAAGGTTACATGTCTCTTCATGAGCATGGCGCTCGAAATCGAAGTACATTCTTCCTCTGCTCATAGCTTCATCGAAGTCAACTTCATATCCGTTAAAGTCAGGACCATCGACACATGCGAACTTTGTAACTCTCTTGCCATCCTGGTTGAGAGTAAGACGGCAACCACCGCACATACCTGTTCCATCGATCATGATAGGGTTCATAGACACTGTTACAGGGATGCCGTATGGCTTAGCTGTAGCAACGACGAACTTCATCATGATAACTGGTCCGATTGTGATGATCATATCGAACTTCTCGCCACTCTCCAACATTTCCTTGAGAGGGACAGTTACATTTCCATGTCTGCCATAAGATCCGTCATCAGACATTACAACAAGGCGATTTGAAGCTTCTCTGAACTCATCTTCACAAATCAAGAGATCCTTGCTTCTGAATCCGATGATAGATGTAACATCTGCACCGAGTCTGTGGAATTCCTGAGCGACAGGCATTGCAATTGCACATCCTACACCACCACCGATGATACAAACCTTCTTAATCCCTTCTGTATGAGTAGGAACACCAAGTGGTCCGACGAAATCCTGAATATACTCGCCCTCATTCTTGTGGTTAAGCTTCTCGGTTGTAGCACCGACAATCTGGAAGATGATCTTTACTGTGCCATCTTCAGTGTTGCAGCCAGCAACAGTCAATGGGATTCTCTCGCCATTTTCGTCAACACGAAGGATGATGAACTGACCTGGCTTAGCCTTAGCGGCTACGAGAGGTGCCTCGATTTCCATCTGAGTAACAGTTGGGTTCAAATTCTTTTTTCTTACAATCTTGTACATAACCGACTCTCTATTCGTTTTTTATTTGAATTTGCTTTTCAGGCCCGATTTAGCTTCAAGCCATCAACACAATAATATCGATAAAACTTTAATTGGTAAACACTAGAGGAGCTTACCACACAAAAAGGACACCCGAAGGTGCCCTTATGGAAAAGTAATTCTATTAGAAGTCAACTTCTGTATCGTAGTAGCAGCACTTGAGAAGCTTGACCATCTCTTCCTGGCTTGGCTGGCGAGGGTTGGAACCTGTGCAGGCGTCGAGGATTGCATTCTTTGCAATGTCTTCGACTCTTTCAAGGAATACGCTCTCTGGAACGAAGCCCTGCTCTGTAGGATAGCTGTCAGCGCCGTAGTTCTTGATGCAGTGTGGGATGTTAAGCTCATCATTCATCTTTCTCAAAAATGCGATGAGGAGAGCGACCTTCTCGTCGTCATCCTTTCCGCCAAGGTGCATGTAATCTGCGATGACGCCATATCTCTTCTTTGCAACTGGATCTTTAGCGTTGAATGCGATTACCTTCGGCAGGTACATTGCATTTGCAGCACCATGGATGATATGAGCACCATAATCCTGGAAGATAGCGCCTGTCTTATGTGCCATGGAGTGAACGATACCAAGGAGAGCGTTGGAGAATGCCTGGCCTGCGAGACACTGTGCAACATGCATTCTGTCTCTAGCTTCCATGTCTCCGTTATATGAAGGAACGAGATCCTTCTGAATCATCTCGATAGCGTGGATTGCAAGAGGATCTGTGAAATCGCAGTTAGCTGTGGATACATATGCTTCAATTGCATGTGTAATAGCGTCCATACCTGTGTGGGCGACAAGCTTCTTAGGCATTGTCTCTGCAAGATCTGGGTCTACGATAGCAACGTCCGGTGTGATCTCGAAGTCAGCAAGAGGATACTTAATTCCCTTCTTGTAATCTGTAATGACAGCAAATGCTGTGACTTCTGTAGCTGTTCCGCTTGTTGAGGAGATAGCGCAGAAGTGTGCCTTCTTTCTCAGCTGTGGCATACCGAATACCTTGCACATCTCTTCGAATGTGATTTCTGGATATTCATACTTTACCCACATTGCCTTTGCAGCATCAATTGGAGATCCGCCGCCCATTGCAACGATCCAATCAGGCTGGAAAGCAAGCATTTTCTCTGCTCCTGCCATAACTGTATCTACAGATGGATCTGGTTCTATTCCGTCGATGACCATGACTTCCATTCCAGCTTCCTTAAGATAAGCTTCTGCTTTATCTAAGAATCCGAATTTCTTCATTGAGCCACCACCTACACAGATGACAGCCTTCTTTCCTTTAAAAGACTTAAGTGCTTCCATTGCACCCTTTCCATGATACAAATCTCTAGGTAATGTAAAACGAGCCATATTAGACCTCCGTAATAGTATTCGAGGTAGTCAGTCACCTCGACATCTACCTTATATCACAAAAAGAAATAAAAAACTAGCTTTTTATCGATATCTTTATATCAATAATTAAATATTTTTATTAATCTTCAATCCTTCCCTAGTATTACAAAACTCTTAAGATCTGATGAAAACTATAAAATTGGACCGGTTTTTACGCCGGTCCACAATAGATAATAGAATTCGATTATTTAAGAAGAATATCCATATCCAACTCTGCCATAATCGATGGCATTGTACAGCCCCAGGACTCTAGGACCTGAGGATGTGTCTCTCCAAATATGCCGGCCTTTTCACCCTTATAAACAACATATGCGGCACGGCCTGGAATAAATCTCGGATCATCCTCCACTGGGGCAAGTGTATATTCCTTTCTCAAGAAATACATCAAAGTCTGGAGGTAGGATGCAGCATCGTTGTATCCCATAGAAACGTTGGAAGCAAAGAAGCCTACGCTGTTTCCTGTATGGGTTCCGCTATTGTCATTCTCATCCTTTACAGTCACCTTTCCGCACTCGAAGATAAGGTGTGGATATACCGCGTGGCCGCTGACACTCTCACTCTCCAAGAGACAAGGAAGAATAGAAGGTCTGATCACTTCATAGTTCTCGCTCATTGGGTTTGCAATGAACACAGCCCTATCCGGTGAGATATGCATGTTGTCGATGTATTCTTTCTTCGAGCCAAGGTAGTTGTACATCATCTCCTGGAAACCAAGACCTGTCATAATATCCTTGACCTTTCTGCTGAACTCCTCCACAGGACTTAGTCTTCCGACGGTAAAGTCTGAAGGCATGACAGGAGTAAACTCTCCCAGTCCATGGCCTATCATTACATCCTCGGCTACATCCACTTCATGTAAGAAGTCATTTCTATACTCAGGGCACTCGATATATACATACTCCTCGTCTGCAACAGCATAGACACCCATTTTTGCCAGTGCCTTAATACACTCATCCTTACTAAGGTCAAGGCCAAGAGTCTTTCTGATCGTCTTAAAAGATGCTCTCTGAGGCTGTTGGAAGTAGTATGGCACAGTGATTTCCCTTCCGTAAGGAGTATCCTGATTAAGGATTACCTTTACAGGAAGAATCTCGAAACCCATATCGCTGAGATCGCATGCAAGGATATTTACGGCAAGAAGAAGGTCATTGAGAATAGGACCTGATACTTCGATGAAGAATTCACTGTCACCTACTTCTACAGCTCCGATGCGATCAGAGTTGATGACAGGAGGGAATGAGAGAGTCTCACCCTTGTCATCATAGAGATATGGGAACTTATCATAGGAAGAGACAATGTAGCCATACTCTTTTCCCTTTGGATGCTTCTGACAGATTTCTCTAAGAGACAACTCTTCGTCCATTCCAAGTGGAACAAACTTCGTCTTATCAGGATCAACTGCTGCATAGTGCACCGGGTAGTTGATCAAATTAGAGCGGTAAATACCCATTGCAATGGTCTTTCTCTTTCTTCCGAAGTTGAAGCAAAGTTTCTCTTGGCTCTGAATCAAGTTCACAAGCATATCATTATCAACTTCGACTCCACGGCAGGCGAAGCCGATAGAGTAGTCTCTGATGCCGATGGCTGACTCGTCGTCAATGATTACTCTTCCCTCGCTATCTTTGCTCTCTTCTTTAGTAGAGAAGAAATCATAATAAGGGATCTCGCCGGTTTCATATGTAAAGAGGGCTCTCGCCACTCCTGCAGGTGACCAAAGGTCAGGGCGGTTAGTATCGTTTAACTCAATCTTCAAAACTTTGTTTTCTATGTCGTGGCCGTCAAGTTCAGCCTTTGCAACAGGGAAAATATCAATCAGTTCCTCATCTGTCATCTCTTTTCCAAGAAGAGTGAAGAATAGTTTTTCAGGTGCATCAATCTTTGGCATTAGTTTCCCCTCCTTGTTCTTACAGATTCAATATTCGGAGTGAAAAGTTCTCTCAGGTCATTGAGGCCCAAGTGCATGAGAGCCATTCTGTCGATTCCAAGACCCCATGCCAATACAGGAACATCCACACCCAGGCTCTTTGTAACCTCAGGACGGAAAATACCGGCGCCACCAAGCTCAAACCAACCGAGGACAGGGTGCTTGATGTGTACTTCGATACTTGGCTCTGTAAACGGGAAGTATCCCGGAACATACTTTACTTCATCCGCTCCTGCAATCTCCTCGGCAAACATCTTCAAGAGTCCAAGAAGGTTTCTAAGGTTGACATCTTCCCCGAGAACTATTCCTTCCGTCTGGTAGAAGTCTGCTCCATGAGTTGCGTCGACCTGATCATAGCGGAAGCATCTTACAACACCGAAATACTTTCCAGGAACCTTTGCCTTTGTAAGCTGATGGGCTGAAAGAACGGTTCCCTGACTTCTTAGAACCTGACGGCGTGTAAACTCGTGGTCGAATTTATATCCCCATCCGCGGCTACCGGTATCACCACCGTTTTCATGAGTTTTAGCCACATTGCTTAGCCATGGCTCCTCTATTTCTTTGCAGTGTACAGGATCCTTTACATAGTAGACGTCATGAATGTCACGTGCAGAGTGGAACTGAGGCATGAATAGAGCGTCTCCATTCCAGAATTCATTCTCCACAAGGGGACCGTCGAACTCTTCAAAGCCCAAGGATGTAAGTTTGTCCTTCACCCACTGAAGATAGTCACCATATGCGTTGTGTCTACCAGGAATAAGACGGGATGTAGGAGCGTTGATGCCATATGGGCGGAATGATCCATTCTTCCAAGCACCTGACATAAGCATTTCAGGAGTCAAGACACCGAACTCTTCTCCTGTGATGTTGGCATCCATTACAGCCTTCTTGACTTCCTCTCCCTTATCTGTAAGAGCATAAGTTACATCTTCTCTTTCAATAAACTTAAATGGAGAAGATTGAGCTCCTCTCTTCTTAGCCATTTGGGAAATAGCTGACTTCTCTTCGTCCGACAGTTCAACTTCCTCCAAGAAACCCTTCTCTACGGCTTTCTTCAATAGAGCGCTCTGAACTTTTACATCATTGGGAAGTTCGTCTTTTGCCAGGGCGGCCTTTCTCTCTTCATTAAGCTTTGTGACACCACTCTTTGATAGAAGACCGAAGGCAGAACCAACATCGCTCTTCTCAAGCTTCAAGGCCTCGGCAATCTCAGGCATAGTAGCTGGACCGTTATCTTTGATAAATGTAAAGATGCGTTCTACAGGCATGCCATTCTTCTCTTGGTCTCTGCCCAAATCTGTGAGTTCATAAATAACTCTCTTGGTTCTTCCTGTTTCCGCA
Organism: uncultured Spirochaetales bacterium; assembly: GCA_945947045.1. GTDB lineage: Bacteria > Spirochaetota > Spirochaetia > Sphaerochaetales > Sphaerochaetaceae > Ornithospirochaeta. The sequence goes on from CAMEXG010000015.1 coordinate 7,569, forward strand.
AGGCACTCTTTTGCACTTAACCATGAGAATGCCTGGTTGCACTGTCCCACTTTATAGCCCAGTTCCTTGACAATTCTGTCGCCTGTGATCTCTTCACCTTTCGACACATGTCTAAGAAGTTTGACTTCCAAGGGATGCAGATTCTTTACATCTATATCCATTATTAATCTCCTGTAGGGCTGATGCCCTTATGCAATGTTAACTCAAAGAGAAAGAAAATTGAAAGAGGAAAGGGCCATATCCAGAGATATAGAATGGGCTCCTTTCTCATCTATGGCCTTTTCTCTGATGATCACCACTGTATATGAGTTCGAATTTTCTTTTGCTATCCAGACCTTTTTCTCGCTTTCACTGTCAAGGGCCAAAAGAATCAAAAATCTCTTTCCACCTTTTTCAGCCAAAAGAGAGAGCTTTTCACCCCTGTACTCAGGGATCCAGATGACATACCCCTCGTCTCTCAGCCTTTGATAAAGATGTAGCAGAACTTTCTTCTCCGGCTTTGTACTCCATTTTTTATCAACGGCATTATAAGGAAGGATAAAAGAGACTTCTTCACCTGTCGAAGCCTTCTTCTCGATATCATAAACAGGAATCGTACCGGCTGAAGAAAAGAGATCCCGGGGAATCTCCTCTCCATATAAAATGTTGTATGTATTCTCAGTCATGACGCTCCCCCGCCAATCTATCATAGGCTTCTCTTATTCTATCTCTATTCGGAAGAGTTGCGTTCTCCAGTTTTTTTGAGAATGCCAAAGGAAGATCAAGAGCGGAGACTGTCTTTATCTCAGCTTTGATTCCTTTTTCCATAATTATCCTGATTACACTCTCTGCAACTGAACTCTGCAATGGGACGTTTTCTACAATAAGTATTTTATTTATTCTCTCCGCCCACTCTATGACGGCATCTTCATCCAGTGGCTTTAGGGTACATAGATCCAGGAATGTAACACTTTCTCCAGCCAAAGCCTTTTTTGCCTCGTATAGTCCTCTGGAGTATCCTATTACAAGAACATCCCTTCCTCTTTCATCTACAAGGGCTTTTCCCAAAGGAAGGATATCTTCTTCTCCTCCGATCTCACCCTCGCTGGAGTACAAAGCTTTATGCTCGAAGAATATTACAGGGCATTCTTCTTTTATAGCAGCCTTCAACAGTGCCTTTGCACTCCAAGGTGTACTTGGAGCACAAACTTTTATCCCTGGAACATTCAAAAACATTGATTCAGGGCATGCAGTATGTTGGGCGCCATGTCCTGTACCTCCACCCATTGCAGTTCTGACGACAAAAGGACACTTAAGCTGGCCGCCGGACATAAAATATGTCTTCGCCCCATGATTTATCACGGCGTCTGACACAAGGGTCATGAAATCTGCATACATTATCTCGATTATCGGTCTCTCACCCAACATGGACGCACCTACGGCAAGGCCGGAGAAACCTTCTTCGGAGACAGGTGTTTCAATAACCCTATGAGGAAACTCTTTATATAAATCCCCGGTCACTCCGAAGCATCCCCCATAAACTCCGATATCTTCCCCGATAAGTGTAACCCTTTCGTCTTTTTCCATTATTTCCGAAAGCGCTTCCCTTATAGCACTACGATAAGAGCCCGTGTGGGTACCTTTACCTTTACTAAAAGAAGGACCGTCACTCTTTGGGATGACAAGGCACTCCGCTTCTTCAAGAGACAAGACATCCTCTCTTTTGCTCCATGCCCTCTCCCAGGCTGCATCTACATCCTTCTCCGCCTTGGTTTTAATGTATCCGCATTTTTCTCTAGAGAGAATATCGTTGGAAATAAGATACTCCTCATATCTCACGATCGGATCTTTATTCTCCCACTCTTTCTCTTCTTCTCTTGTTCTATATAAAAGCTTATCAGACTTACTGTGACCGCATAGGCGGTAAGTATTTACTTCGATAAAGAATGGTGTATTCTTCTCAAGAATCTCTTTTCTAGCCGTCTCAACTGCCTTATATACTGCCTCTACATCGTTTCCATCTACTCTCATGTGTGGGATACGATATCCTTCTGCACGACTATGGATACTATCTGTGGCAATCATTCTGTCACTGGAGGCGCTCATTCCATAATGGTTGTTTTCCATAAAGAAAAGTAGAGGCAGCTTCCAAACAGATGAAAGATTCATCATCTCATGGACACTTCCCCTGCTTGAAGCACCGTCTCCGAAAATAGCAACGGCAATATTATCTTTCTTCTGTCTCTTGAGGGCGAATGCGGCACCGCCGGCAATGGGCACTCCGGACCCGACGACTGCCGATGATCCAAGATTATATGTAGAGACATCTGTCATGTGCATACTGCCGCCAAGACCCTTACAAAGCCCATGACGGGAACCCAACATCTCTGAAAACATGGCCTCTATATCAGAACCATAGGCGATATTAAAGCCATGACAACGATGGGTGGGAACAATCCAATCCCCCTTCTCCAAGGCTGAACATAGGCCGACATGTGATGCTTCCTGACCTATGGAAAGATGGGTTGTTCCATAAAGATTCCCCTTAGTAAACTCCAACTGAAGTTTACTTTCAAAGAATCTGGACAAATACATTTTCTCCAACATTATAATGTGCTTCATTATGCCCCCGAGTCTTCAAAGGTTATAGCCAAAACAATAGTGGGTCAAGGGCAGGCGATTATCTTGTAATGTTTGAGTAAAAGAACCATTACTCCATTCACCACTTTTAATTTTTTATATATGATGAGAAGGTATTTGGAGGAAAGACAATGCAGCTAGCCATACCGCCACTGACAGAAGACCTTAAAAGAGTTTTGATCGATGCAGACACTATAAGAAGTAGAGTCGACGAACTCGCAGCAGAGATTAACAGAGACTACAAAGATATTACAGAACCACTAGTGATCGTAGGAGTACTGAAAGGTTCTGTATTTTTCTTGACTGATCTTGCAAGGAAATTGAGAATCCCTCACATCATCGACTTTATTGCGATCTCAAGCTATGGAAAGAATGGAGACAAACGTGGTGAAGTCAGATTCTTAATGGATACAAGAGAAAGCATCACAGACAGGCACGTCTTGATCGTGGAGGATATCCTTGACAGTGGGCATACACTGGCATACCTCACACAGAACTTTGAGGCGAGACACCCACTTTCTGTGAAGAAGGCAGTTTTCTTGGATAAGCCTGCAAGACACGAAGTCGAGACAGAAATCCACTATAAAGGTTTCGATATCCCGGATGTATGGGTAGTCGGATATGGACTTGACTACAAGGAAGAGTACAGGACCCTTCCTTATATTGCAGAAATGATTCCGAAAAACTAAGGAGGGAAAGATGTCCGTTAATTGTGTAATCGGTCTCCAGTGGGGAGACGAAGGAAAAGGAAGAATCGTTGATTATCTTGCTCAGAAGGCGGATATGGTCATTCGTTTTCAGGGTGGCGACAACGCAGGCCACACAGTTGTAAATGAAAAGGGAAAGTTCGGACTCCATATTCTCCCTTCAGGCATCTTTAATGAGGATACAATGAACATAGTCGGTGCCGGTACTGTTGTGAACTTCGATAGAATGCACTCGGAACTTGAAGAAATCGAAAAGGTCACAGGAGAGAAAATCGAAAGTGTCTTCATCGATGAAAGAGCCCATATCATTATGCCTTATCATATGGCTCTCGACGGGGCAGAAGAAGGAAAGAGAAGCGAAAGCGAGAAAATCGGCACCACAAAAAGAGGAATCGGACCTTGTTATCAAGATAAAGCTGCAAGATGCGGAATCAGAGCGGCGGACATTCTCGATGAAGAGACTCTCAGAAAGAAACTCTCGGCACTTCTCGTAAAGAAGAATAGAGAACTTGAGTACTACGGTCTTCCGACATATACCTTGGAAGAGTTAATGGAAAAGGCCAAAGGCTGGAGAGAAGAATTCGGTAACAATATCATCGATACAAACCCGGCTGTAAGAGAAGCTGTAGAAGAAGGCAGAAACATTCTTCTGGAGGGACAGCTGGGTATCATGAGAGATAATGACTGGGGTATTTATCCTTACTCCACATCCTCCAACCCTACAGCTGCAGGCGGCTGCAACGGAGCGGGAATCCCTCCAAGAGCCATCGACAGAGTCTACGGAGTGGCAAAGGCTTACTCCACATCTGTTGGCGGCGGTCCGTACATGACAGAGCTTTTCGATGAGACGGCAGATAAGCTCAGAGCCATCGGACACGAGTTCGGTGTCACTACAGGACGCCCTCGCCGCTGTGGATGGTTCGACGCCGTTGCATGCGACTATGCTTGTTGGATGAACGGAGTAACAGATGTCTGCCTTACAAAGATCGACGTTCTCGACACATTCGAAACTATCAAAGTATGTACAGGTTATATGATTGACGGAGAGTACTACTCACATCTTCCTGAAACAAGACTTCAGGAAAGGGCAAAGCCAATCTATTCAGACTTTGAGGGATGGATGGAAGATACAACCGGTTGCAGAAAGTGGGAAGACTTACCGGAGAAGTGCAGAACATTTATTCTGGAGCTTGAAAAACTGATTAAGACTCCTATTACACTCATCAGCGTAGGACCAGAGAGAGACCAGTTGATCATCAGGGAGAAATAATATGGCAGATCTCTACAACCATAATTCTTATGTCAGCCCCCTTTCCTGGCGCTATGGGTCAAGCGAAATGAAGGAAATCTTCTCAGAAGTCCACAAAAGAAAACTTCTGAGAAGAGTATGGATAGCTCTTGCAAGAGCCCAGGAAAAAGCCGGGATAGTGACGAGGGAACAGGTAGAAGAGCTTGAAGCGCACAAGGATGACATCGATATAGAAAAAGCCACGGAAATCGAGAATGTAATCCATCATGACTTGATGGCTGAAATCAAGACATATGCATCCCAGTGTCCAAAGGGTGGCGGAGTCATCCATTTGGGAGCAACCAGTATGGATGCACTGGACAACGCAGATGCTGTTCGTTTCCTTGAAGCATTGGAGCTGACAGAGAAGAGGTTGGATGATCTTTTGGACGCCATTTCAGAAAAGGCTGAAGAGTATAAAAATGTTCCTACTATGGCTTTTACACACATTCAGCCTGCTGAAATCACCACAATCGGATATCGTTTATCTCAAACTATCCAAGATCTACTGGACGATAGGGAGCAGCTGGTTTTTGTAAAAAAGAGTATCAGAGGAAAGGGAATGAAGGGAGCTGTGGGAACAGCCGCCTCTTATAAAGAACTTCTCTCTGATAGCGGCATTTCCTCCATTGAAATGGAGAATATGGTTATGGATGAGTTGGGGATAAAAGCTTATGATGCTGCAACCCAGATCTACTCTAGAAAGCAAGACCTGCGAATTATCGAGGCTCTTTCTTCCATTGCATGTACTCTCCATAAGTTCAGCCTTGACTTCAGAATCCTTCAGTCACCTCCTATTGGAGAATTCTCAGAGCCATTCGGAAAGATGCAGGTAGGTTCATCTGCAATGCCTTTCAAGCGTAATCCAATTAATAGTGAAAAGATCGATTCTCTTTCACGTATTGTCGAGAATGCTTATCAGAGTGCATGGAACAACGCTGCAACCACAGTCCTCGAAAGGAGCCTGGATGACTCTGCAAATAGAAGAATCTTCATTCCAGAGTCTTTCATCGCACTTGATGAAATACTTATTACAGAGACTAAGGTAGTCAGAGGAATGAGCATCCACTCTACAGCCACTTCCCGTCTTATGTCTTCATATGGCGTATTTGCATCCACAGAAAGAGTTCTTATGGAACTGGGAAAGAAGGGTGCTGATAGGCAGAAGATGCATGAAGTCATAAGAGAAGAAAGCCTCAAGGCTTGGGTCTCTGTCCAAGAAGGAAAAGAGAATCCTTTAAAGAAAGCTCTAATGGAAAACGAAGAAATTCTTTCTTATCTTTCTAAAGATGAAATAGAGAAATACCTTGATGCTTCCGGATACACTGGAGACGCGGAAAAAAGAACTGAGATGGTTCTTGAAAGAGCAAAGAATAGAAAGAAATAACCAATAGAGAGGGGCTGAAAAAGCCCCTCAATAAACAAATTCCAATCTAACGCTCACTGCGAATTCTTTATTCTGTTCTGTGTTTTTGACTACTAAGAAATTATAAAAAATTCTATGCAACATATTATCCAAAACTAAGGCAACCTATGAGAATAAATGTCAGACCAATAATAATTCTATTCTTTATACTATCGTTGTTATTATTCTCTTCATGTAAATACGATATAGTAAAAGATGATTACAGTTGGAATGAAAACTACATCATAGGTATGGACGATGATTTTGAAAAAATGTTGGGCTCTGAATGACGGAGAAGGAAAGACTGCACATGTCATTATTTTAACCGGCCAATCAAATTGTACAGGATGCTCTATCACATCCTATCTAAAGGACCAAATATCAGAAGATGACTTCTCTCGATATGAAAATGGATTTGAAAATGTCCATATCAATTTTAATATAGATAACCATAGAACATGCTCAGAAGGAGAGTTTAGGAAAACAAATCTAGAGTGTGGTTCATTTATCGGCGAGTTTGGTCCAGAAGTAGGAATTGCAGATATTCTACATAAGACATACCCTGAAGAAGATTTTTTTATCATAAAGCTATCCATGTCAGGCTACACTCTTAACTACCATTGGATGAGGGAATACGACAGAGGAGAAATATACAATTCCACCATTCTTTTTGCAAAAAAATCATTAGATTACATAAAGAGTATGAACTATATAGTTAGTTTGGAAGCGGTAATGTTTATGCAGGGCGAGTCAGATACGACAGAATATAAGACTGATAGATATTACAAAAACCTTAATAATTATGTTTCATTTCTTCGAGAAGACCTAAAAGACTACACTTGGGACAAAGGATTATTCTTTATTGATGCGGGAATTTCTGATAGCCCTTACAATCTCCCCTCTTATAAAGAGCTGAACGAGATAAAAAGAAAATTCTCAGAAGAGTCTGAATTAAATAGATATTTCTCGACAATAGAAAACGGGCTTACCACAATGAATGAACCCTATGATAATCCCGATCTAGGTCATTTCGATGCATTAAGTGAAATAAGACTTGGTGAGCTTTTTGCAGAAGAACTTGTAAGGATATATCAAACTACTCTATAACGTTGATGCAACTAAAAAGCATTAGATAGCGTTTAGCCACACTAATATACTTTGTTTCTCATATTACTTCATATTTATGTTATTTATGGTATCCTAGGACACATGAAGAAAACTATCTATACAATAATGATGTTTTTGGTAACCATAGTTGGTTGTCTATCCTTATCTGCATCTATAAGCAAAAGCTATGTCATTCCATTACAGGATGAATTCTACTCGGACGTTTATTCACTATACTCTCTCTTAGGAGTGGCATCTCCATCATATTCCCAACCTTGGTCCGGAAGTGAAGCAAGGCTTATTCTTGATAGAATATGTGACAAGGCAAAAGAATATGATTCTACATATAATATCTGGAACAGACTTAACGAGAAACTAGATGATTACACATTAGACCATAATATCAAGGATGGTTTTTCCTTCGACATCGGACTTAATATATCACCAGAGGTATATATACATACAAACAGTGAAGATTATGTTAACGACCATGACTGGTATTATGGTTATGAAAAACGAAACATGCTTGCCGATGCAACAATTGAACTTGGGGTGAAAGATTTTTTCTACACATACTCCGAGCTCTCCTTTGGCAAAAGCAGATATTCATCAAAAGGTACTGAAATATATAGCCATGAAGAAGATTTCCCAAGTGGAATAGGTGCAATCGTCCCTTCCTGGAAACATGTAAAAGAACTATATATGAAAGAGAATGGAATCAGCAATGAAGAAGATCTCCCTGAAGATTGGTATGTAGAGTATCGATATACTGCCAATGTAGTTAAATCTTCTGCAGCTTACTCCAGTATTTACAACGACAACACTCCTTTCTGGGATTTTTGGAACCTTGCAGCCAATTTCCCTACAAGAGCCTTCGTTTCATTCGGGGATTCCAACTGGAATATTCTTTTTGGTAAAGAAAGAGTGAACTGGGGAAGAAGTATTATTGGTAATTTCGCTATCGACAGTCATGTTGGTTATCATGATGTTGCGAGACTAAGCATTTATACAGACAGCTTCAAATACGAATGGAACAATCTTTTCTTAGAAACAGCACCATATGTTTCAGAAGTAGACAAAAAAGGTCCAGATGATATCAAGATAATGATGAATCATAGGCTAGAATTCAGGCCTGTTTCTTGCTTCTCTTTTGTATTGGCAGAGTCGATAATGTATAGAAGCGGAATATTGGAGTTACAGATGTTTAACCCCGCTTATATCTATCACCAGCTAAACAATAGAGATCTTTTTAATTCTCTTGCTTCATTGGAACTCTATTATACTCCATTGAAGGGTTGGGATATCTATTATCAACTAGGTTTAGATAACGGAACTATACCAGGAGAAGGGAATAGTCAGGCGAATGCGATAGGAATGCTTTTGGGCTCTTCATATTCTTTTGGATTGGGTAATGGATATTTAAAAGCAAGTGTTGAAGGAGCATACACTACACCTATGATGTACAGAAGGGATGGCATTGATTTCTTAATGCTTCAGCGAGACTATACCTTTATATACTTAGGTTCTGGAACAATAAAACTTAACTATATCGGTTTCCCCTACGGCTCTGATGCAACCGTAGCAAAAGCCGTTGTAGAATACAATATACCAAATAATATATATTCTGCCTTTAGTGTTGAGTTTATTAGAAAAGGTGAAATCAATATGTTCCACACACATAATACCGAAGGCAATAACGACGAAAAGGCAAATATTATGGGTTCGACTCCTTATGGAGACAAGATATCTTATGAGACAACGCTTACTCTTGACAGTAAATACTATCTGCCTAAATCCATCAAATGGATGGATTCATCAATTTTCTCTAGTATTTCTTACAAAATGCGATGGGAAAAAGAGAAAAGCAGCGGTACAAAATCCCAGATTAAAAATGACTTACAGTTTGCTTTTGGCCTATCAGTCGAATTCTAAAAAGCATATTGCGTAAAACCTTTTATTATAAACAATAGTATTAAGAGATATTATCTCTAGAGGGGCTGAAAAAGCCCCTCTAATACTTACACATTTATTCGAAAAAGGGGGAGATAAATCTTCAATAGACTGCTCTCCCCCGAGACTGTACCTTTCAAGTCAAGCTAGAATCTCTTTTATCCTCTCTATGTCGGCATCCAAAATCGTTCCTCTGAAAAGAGGCTCCCTTCCTCCGCCTTTAAGAGTGCATCCCTTCTTAATTTTCTCGAAGTCATCCTTTGTTCCAAAGAATAGAAAACTCCTCTTGTTCGTTCCATCCAGAATAAAAATCTTCTTTCCTTTTGAATACTTCTCGACTATCTCTGGTGCCTCGGAGATAGAAACGGAAGACTCAAATACAATAGGATTCTCTTTTCTTTCTTTTAGTTCCAATTCAATAACTTTCTGTTTTAGTTCCCTACACTCTTTTTTGAGTTCCAAATCTTCTGCAAGAAACTTTTCAAGAGTTGAAGATAGTGAATGAGAATCTGAACTAAGAAGCTTTCCGCACTCTTTCACAGCCCTTTCATTCTCTCTTCTATATTTACGTGCCTTCTCTCCCACACTCCAGATAGTCCTGACACGGCCCCTGATCTGTTCTTTCCCCCTATAACAGATTTCTTTTATCTCGCCGGTGGAAGAGAGATGGACGCCTCCGCAGGCAACAGCATCCAAGTCTGAGATAAACACAATCTTCACGCTTTCATCATCGACCTTAATAGAGCGGCGCATCTTAAGGCTTTCTGCTTCTTTTCTGTCCATATCCACTTGATAGACTTTATGTGATCTAATAATTTCGTCCATCGCCTTCTCCTCCAGAGAAAGAAGAACATCATCATCGATTTCACTTCTATCTGTTTCTATGGTAAGAATCTCTTCGCCTTGATGTACCGCAACAGTCCCTATTCCATACTCATGGAACATAAGTGCTGATAATAAATGCTGTGCCGTATGCTCCTTCATATAGAAATATCGATGTTCCCAATCAAGAGAAAGTTCATCCTTCCTTCCTATCTCAGGTAGATTACCTTCTATTACATGTAATGGAGTGCCGTCTTTGTCTTTTTTTGTGTCGATAATCTTCCAGTCTCCAAAAGAGCCTCTGTCACCTGGTTGCCCTCCACACTCAGGGTAGAATATGGTTTTATCAAAGACAACTTTCCCCTCTCTTATTTCAGTGACAGTCGCTTCAGTACTCTTAAGGTATCCATCTTTATAATATAAGAGCTCAGTCATTGTCGTCCTCTTTAATACGTCGTCCTTGATGTGCAACAGGAAGACGAAGATGGAGTTTATACCCCAAAACTCTCGCTCCTATTGTGAATAATGCAGTAACCCAAAGATTAAGAGATGATGGGCACCCGATATAAGAGAGAAGAAGGAATAATAGAGCACCGAGAATTGAAGCGGAAGCATAGAAATCTGAAGTGAAGACCATTGGAACTTCTTTGGCGAAAATATCTCGCAACACTCCTCCACCTACAGCACTTAAACATCCTGAGAAGACGACACCTACAGGAATAATGCCATAAGAGGCAGCCTTCTCACAGCCCATAGCAGTAAAGAAGCCTAAGCCTATTGCATCGAAGAACATGATATGAGAAGGGAATGTGTCGACTTCACAGTTTTCTGCTATCAAAAACATCAATAGGCCTGCAACAAAGGCTACAACAATATAAACACTATTTTGATATACGGCTACAGGAACAGCTCCGATAAGAACGTCTCTGATCATACCCCCGGCACACCCTACTGTCATTGCAAAAACGATCACCCCAAGAAAATCCATTTTCTTACTTATTGCCTTGGCAGCTCCGCTGAGAGCGAACACAAAGGTACCAAATACATCGAATAAAAGAAGAATACTGTTACTCATAACAATAATAGAATAATACTAAATAAATAATCTCGTCACCGATTGAATATAGTATTTTTCTTTTGTCTTAAAACCAACTAAATCATTGATAACATCAATTTCATGTTAGAGAAATAACAAATAACACAAATTTTAATTTTTCTATTGAAAATTAGTTTTGAAGTATGCTAATACTTCATTATTCGCGTATTTTAATTGTGTTATTTCTTTAACACAAAATAAGATATAGAAGTAATGTTGTGAAATATTCATTTTATTTTATTGATTATTTCATAAATTTTTCTTCAATATTCTCCGCGATTCCTAAAATAGGAGGAAAACAATGTACGATTACGCAAAATTCATGGCAGAGCTTGAAAGAAAAAATCCGTCTCAACCTGAATTTATCCAGGCAGCAGGTGAAATCATTGCTTCCGTCATCGACACCGTCAACTCAAATCCACTTTACCTCAAGAACAGAATTCTTGATCGTATCACAGAACCTGACAGGGTAATCACTTTCAAAGTGGAATGGGAAGACGATGAACATAACATCCAGGTCAACAGAGGCTACAGAGTACAATTCAACAATGCTATCGGTCCATATAAGGGGGGACTAAGATTCCATCCCTCTGTAACCCTCGGCACTTTCAAGTTCCTAGGCTTTGAGCAGATTTTCAAGAACTCTCTTACAACTCTCCCTATGGGCGGCGGTA
>CAMEXG010000016.1 GCA_945947045.1 uncultured Spirochaetales bacterium
TAGAAGCATGCAAGAATTTTTGTTGCGTTTTGTTGCACTTTTTATAGTATTCCCATCATCACCAATTCTCTTTCAGTTTCTTCCGGCGTTGAAAACAGAATACCGGTTCCGCCTTCACCTCTCCACTCCTTAATGTTTTTGGAAAAATCGTCAATAAGAATAGAACCACTTCCTTTTACATAGTTCACCTTCTCTTTTCTAAGTACCGTATTTACGACAATATCTTTAGATAGATATTTCTCCACCCAGGCTTTTTTATCTGAAGATGCGTTGATAATCCCTCTACTTTCTTTAGGTACACCTGTCAGTATTCTGCATTTATCACCATATTCTTCATACACTTTCCGAAATAGTTCCAAGGATCCATCTATGGGCTGCAACATGTAGTAAAAGTGATCAAACTCTCTCATGGCTGCAAATAATAAGTCATCGTCTTCTTTCTTTTTATGCTCTTGGTCTACAACCTTTATATTCAATATCTCCCTTTGGCCTCTTTTGAAATCCACAAGGACACCATCCATATCAAAATATATGCAATCAATGTTCATTCTGTATTCCTCTCCAACTAATTATAGTTTAAAAGATTAAATACTTACACTTATAGACATTGATTAAAAAATTCTGAAATAAACCTCAGACCAAAGGTAAATATGAACAATGTGTAAAAAGTGAGCTGGAAATAACTCCAGCTCCAACATTATATGAATTCAACGCTATACTCTCCCTTTTCCTTAACTCGCCCTATAATTCTTACATAATCCTTATTCAGACGTTTAACTAGTGTTTCACCATCTTTTTCAGGAAGGAAAAGGAGTAGACCGCCGCTAGTTTGGGGATCCAGCATCAAATCTCTAATAGAAAGAGGAATAGACGGAGAGTAATATACCTTTCCATTAACCCAATCCAGATTATTGTACATTCCTTCCGGAATAAAACCGAATCGGGCGAGTTCCTCCGCCTGAGGCAACAATGGAACTTTCTTGGTATCTATCTCCACTGTAACGCCACTGTTCTCCGCCACTTCCAATGAGTGACCTGAAAGAGAGAAGCCTGTTACGTCCGTCGCTGCATGAACCATAAGGTCTCTTGCAGCATCCCTTGCCTCTTTATTTAATCTAGTCATAGAATCCAGTGCCGCCTTCTCCGATTCCGGGGACGCTTCTCCACCTTTTACTGCAGTGTTTATTACACCTACCCCGATGGCCTTGGTCAAAACAACTACATCCCCCTCTTTTGCTCCGGAGTTCCTCCAGACTTTAGTTTTGTCCATAAAAGCAGTGACGCACAATCCATATTTGGGAGTGGGATCGGAGATAGTGTGGCCCCCGGCTATGATCGCCCCGCTCTCCTTCACTTTATCTATTCCTCCCCTGAGGATCTTGTCCATTACAGAAATATCGAGACAAGAAGGGAAGCATAAAAGATTCATTGCACAATTCGGCTCCCCTCCCATTGCATAGATGTCTGACAGAGCATTTGCAGCGGCAATCTGACCGAAAGCAAAGGGATCATCCACCATAGGAGGGAAGAAGTCTACGGTCTCTACTGCCACGATATCGTCTGTGACTTTATATACGAGGGCATCTTCAGAGCCTTCGAAGCCTACAACAAGTCTATCTGAAGTCATAACAGGAAGCTTATCGATTACGCTGTGAAGAACAGATGGCGGAAGCTTGGCGGCACAACCACTTGTCTTCACCATACTCGTTAATCTTTTCTCACTCTTCTCCATATAACTTTCTCCACTCTTCTCCATTTCTCTCCCAAACTCCCTCTACGTTTTCATCCAGATGATCTTCCCAATCGTCTCTATAGAAATAAGCCGCTGTTCCGCAAGATGAGGAGAGGGATCTGGGAACTGGTCTCAGAGTGCATCCCTCTCCAAAGCGACGGCGAAACATCATTGCCCCATAGTGAGAGCGAAACGTAGCCACCTTCTCTTTTATTTCTTGATTGTTATTTTCCATTCTCCATCTTTCTCCACACTTGTGGCATTATAACCCATAGCGTGAGCAAAACGAGTGACATTTTCTAAAGGAACTCTATTATCCACCAGAACAATGACTCCTTCAGCATGAGATTTCAGAGCTCTCTTTGTATTAATAACAGGTTCAGGACAACTTAGTCCTCTGCAATCTACTTCAAACATTATTTCTCCTCCTTAATCTTACTATTGAAGAATGCAATTAGAAGTGCAATTACAATTCCAATTATTACAGCACTCTTTCCCCAGACGTTTGGTCCGTTTTCAGTTGCATTTCCAACAAGCTTGAAGTTGTGGGCAAATGCTGCTCCCACAAATAGACCGAGAACTGTTATAGCACTGTCAGTATTGCCTTCTCCTGCCATGATCAGCTGTCTGAGAGGGCATCCACCCAGAAGAACTGATGCCAGTCCTACTAAAAGCATTCCTAAGAAATTCCAAACATGATTTGTCTGGGCAACTGGCTGACCGGTAAATCCAAGTTTAAAGGAACCAGTGACAAGGTTACCCACAAGAGCGACGACAAAGATCATTACACTACCTAGTACCAGTGTCCAATCATTTAAGAGAATAATATCTCTTATACCTCCAGCCATACATATTCTGGTTCTTTGGGCGAGTGCCCCCACTATTACTCCGATTAATAGGGACAACAATAAAGGTGCGTGCATACTTCCCGGTCCTGTTTCACTGAATGCAAGGAGAGACGGGAAAGCGATGAGTGCAACTAAAAACACAACATTCACTACAGGTAGAGCTACGCCTTCTATTTTGTTCTCTTTATATGCCCTCCCTAAAGAGAAACCACGGGAGATAAAGAAACATCCAACTGCAATTCCAGCAATAAAGCCAAAGAGTCCCACAAGAGCGTTAAGGTCTCCGCCTGCCAATCTCAACACCATTCTCAATGGGCAGCCAAGGAAAGTGAGAGCGCCGATCATTACAAAGAAGCCAAGAATAAATCTAATAAAAGGACTAGAACCTCCTCGCGGTTTGAACTCGCCTTTACATAGTGAAATCAAGAATGATCCCAATACAATTCCTATTATTTCAGGTCTCATGTACTGCACTACTCCTGCAGAGTGCATCTTTACTGATCCCGCCATATCTCTGATAAAACAAGCGATACAGAATCCCATGTTCTTTGGATTTCCGAAAACTGTAAGAATAATGGCCGATAAGCCCACTACTCCTCCTGCTACCATTAACCCAATCTTTTCTTTTGATACTTTCATATATCCTCCAGTACACTATTCTATCCATACTATTTTTAAAAATACAATGAAAAATTAAAACAAAATGCAACAAAACCCCATTTTATTTCCCATTACCCAATGGAAAGTGATATATTAATCTTGTGAATAGAATTTATCTCGATAATGCAGCCACATCATTTCCTAAAGCCCCAGGCTTGGGAAAAGCATTGGCGGAATATATAGAAAATGGAGTCGTGAACCCCAATAGAACAGAAAGTGCTCTCTCTTATAGAGCATTCGACGTTTCATATGCACTGAGAGAACACATATCCTCTCTCTATAACTACCCACACCCGGAGTGCATCGCATTTACAAGAAATATCACGGAAGCCTTGAACTGGCTTATTAAAGGATTACTGGAGAGACAAGACCATGTAATTGTCTCCAGTAATGAACACAATGCAGTAATGAGACCCCTCAGACAAATGGGAATTGACTACTCTATCATTCCTTCTTCTTCCCATGGCTTTAATGATTATTCTTCCCTCCCTTCTCTTATTAAACCAAATACAAGAGCCATCATTATTAATGCCGCAGGAAATGTATCTGGAGCCATCCAGGATTTGGAAACTCCTGCAGAGTACGCAAAAAACCACAATTTATTGTTTATCATAGACTCTGCCCAAGCATCTCCATTTGTAGAAATCGATATGGAGAAGCTAAATGCCTCCGCTGTAGCCTTTACTGGACACAAAGGTCTTTTGGGTCCCCAAGGAATAGGTGGGGCAATAATTAGAAAAGAGCTTGCCCTCTCCATCGCCCCTCTTATTTCAGGAGGGACTGGAAGTCGGAGTGACAGCGAAGATGTTCCGGATCTTCTTCCTGACAGGCTTAACCCGGGAACAGATAATATGCCTGGAATAATAGGTTTGGAACACTCACTGTCTTATATCTCAAAAAACCTGTCTTCTCTATATGACAACGAAAGAGAAATGACAAAAATGCTTATAGAAGGTCTCTATAAGATCAATGGAATAATTCTTTTCGGAGCAGGGTTAGAAGAAAACAGGACGAATGTAGTCTCCATAGAAACAGAGGGAATAGATGAGGCTGAAGTCTCCGCCCTTCTTTTAGAGAGGGGAGGAATAGAAACAAGGGTGGGATTACACTGCTCACCATCTTCTCACAAAACACTGGGTACTTTTCCAAGGGGGACACTAAGATTCTCACCTGGTCCATTCACAACAAAAGATGAAATAAACTACACCCTGACTCTTCTTAAGGAGATAATGAAAAATGCGTAATACACTATACTCAACTCTTTATTCCCTACTAAAAAAAGGCGATGTGGAAAGAAGGACAATCTTTCCTGACAAAGTTGCATTATACCAAAAGGGAGAAGAGAAATATAAAGAGGGAGATGGGGACTGGGAAAACCCTGACTTAATCGAAAACATAAAACCGGAACCTCACTTGGTCATCTTCGGAGCAGGCCATGTATCAAAAGCAATAGCAGAGATGGCACAGATAGTGGAGATGAAAGTAACGGTAATAGACGAAAGAGAGGAAGTGTTAAACAGAGATAGGTTTAATCATGGAGAGGAGCTTATTCTTGAGCCATACACATCTTTTCTGAAAAAAGAATCTCCTTTCTTCCGTCCCTACTACATAATCGTAACTCACGGCCACGCTTATGACAGGGCATGCCTGGAATGGTGTCTGAAATCAAACTATGCATATCTGGGTATGATAGGAAGTAAGGGCAAGGTGGCCACTACTTTCTCTCTCTTAAAAGAGAATGGATTTACAGACGAAGACTTGAAGAATGTTCATGCCCCCATCGGTCTCCCTATCGGAGCCGTCACCCCGGAAGAAATAGCAGTCTCTATTATCTCTGAAATAATCAGCGTTTTCAGAACCACAAAGAACACCATCACTCTTGATCCCTCATACCTGAATAAAGCAATGAAAGACCAGGGGATCAGTGGAAGGATTGTAGAGAAACGTGGTTCCGCACCAAGAGCTGTCGGTTCAGAGATCTTTATTTCTTCCTTCGGTGAAGTATATGGAACTGTTGGTGGAGGAAGAGTGGAGAAAGAAACTATAGAAGAGGCTAGACGCATGCTTTCAAAGGGAGAGGACTCGAAACTGATTCACTATAATCTCTCTTCGAAAGGTGACCTTAATATGATCTGTGGAGGGGATGTATCGATGTTGTTCTCAAAAGTGGAGTGATCATTTCTCTCTTGAGAGTATCGCCTCTATCATCTCAGAAACAAGTACAGTTATCTCAAAAGGCTTTGCCACGTGTCCATTCATGCCTGCGTCCAGAGCCTTTATTTTATCTTCAGGGAAAGCATTGGCTGTCATAGATAGAATAGGAATCGAAGCTTTCTTTTTATCACCGAGTCTTCGTATCCTTCTTGTGGCTTCATAACCGTCCATAATAGGCATCTGTATATCCATAAGAATAACATCGAATGCGTCTTCGGAAGAATTCTCAACTTTTTCGACGGCTTCTTTTCCGTCTACAGCACACTCTACAACCATTCCCATATCCAATAATATCGTCTCGGCAATCTCTCTGTTCAGATCGTTGTCTTCTACCAAAAGAACATGTTTTCCTCTTAAGTCCATTTCCTGCCTTGTTACATAGAGAGAGTGGTCAGGAAGAGGACAGAGGGAGAGAATTTTCTGAAGATCGGAGAAGAATACTGGTTTTGGAGCATATGCATCCACTCCATAGTTTTCTAGTTTTTCATCATCCTTAAGCTTATATGTGGTGACGATAAATATTGCTTTTTCCCCGATTATTTGTCGTAGTTCTTTTATTGTCCCGATTCCTCTATTTCTTGGGATTGTCATATCGAGGACCAATACATCTACACCATAAGCCATCTTTAGGGCGTCATCATAACTTGAGGCCACGGAAACAGAGAGGGACAGCCTCTCCAGAAGAGGAGGGAGACCTTGAATGGTTTTTGTATTTCCTACAACCAAGGCCTTACTTCCGGAGTATGTCTTTACTTCTCCTTCTTTTGTTACGTCAAGGCGTAAAGGTAGAGTAATGGTAAACTCACTGCCCTCTCCAACTGAACTCACAACTTCAATCTCACCGTTCATGAGAGATACGAGATTCTTTGTTATGGCCATACCCAAGCCTGTACCTTGAATCTTTGACACAGTGGTATTTCTTTCTCTTTCAAAGGGTTCCCAGATTCTCACCAGAAACTCCTTTGACATTCCTATTCCATTGTCTTTTATCTTAAAGACAAATTCTCCTTTTCCTTTACCTGAACTCTTTTCATATAAAGTGAGCCAAATATCTCCTCCTTCAGGAGTGTACTTTATTGCATTTGTAACACAGTTAAGAAGAATCTGATTAAGTCTGACTTTATCTACAAACACGTTCTCGTGAAGAAGGTTTTCGACCCGGATATGAAGCATCTGTCCTTTTGCTGCAACGGAAGTCTCTGTCAGGTTTTCAATTGAAGCAACAATATCTCTCAGACAACATGGGCTTTCATCAAGATTTATCTTCCCTCCCTCAATTAACGTCATATCCAACACATCATTTAACAGGGACAACAGTTGTTTCGAGGAATCTGTAATTCTCTCCAAATACTTTTTTTCTTTATTTAAATCCGAGAAATTTGATTGAGCCAGGTTAGTATATCCGATGATTGCATTCATAGGAGTTCGTAGGTCATGTGACATATTTGCAAGGAAGGTACTCTTGGCCTTAGCTGCTGTCTCCGCTTTCTCCAAAGCCTCCTGAAGCTTTTCTTTTTCTTCTTTTTCTTTCTCTACTACTTTTGTAACAAGACGTATTGTAATTACAACAACAGGTTCTTTTCCTTCATGGGTTCCTCTAAACATAAACTGGAGATAGTTTGTTTCTCCATCCAAAACGAAAGAATCCACAAAGACTATATCCTCTCCCTTTCCCTTCTTGGCACTTTCAATTGAAGTATTAAAAGAAGAGATGAAAGCCTCTGGATCACGATTAAGAAGAGAAGAGAAACTGGAAATGACGGAAGACAGAGGAAGTATGGTACCTATTTCTACATTTATAACCTTAAAGTCTCTGTTGTTCTTTATTATTTCTACTCCACCCTCATTGTTAAGGAGAAGAACCATATCTTCATTATCAACGATACCTTCTACAATAAGGTTCCTCATTCTTCTGTTTCTCTTATTGGAGAATGCCCAGAAAATGATTGTATAAAGGCTGAAAAGAACAAAAACCAGCAAAAGGGAGATAAAGAGATTATTACCGCTGCTACCGATAGTAGCCGCGATCTCTTCGATATAGGAAAGAGGGAAATGCATCAAAAGATAATAATCCTCGGTTCCTATACTTGCAATGAACGCCTGGTCGCTCCAATTATTAGCTTCATGTATGTTTTCAACTTCACTATTATTTTCGTACGTATACTCCTTCATAAAAGAGTAATAAACTGGTCCCAATGCAACTGAAATATCGCTGTTAATAAGAGAAGCGTCATCCGAGCCCACAATCATTCCGTCTTTTGTCACGATAAAAGCATCGACATTTAGACCGAATATTTCGCTTTCCAACAAAAAAGACAGGTTTTTTTGGCTGATGAACCCCACCAATACTCCGATATTTTCGCCATTGTGAACTACAGGTGAGAAGAATCCTATCATGGATTCACCGTTGAGCCTGGAGTTTTGGACATCGCAGACACCTGTCTCACCCTTCATCCCCCTAATAAAATATGGCCTATCTGAACAGTCCGCCTCAGCGCCCTTGGAAGTATGGCTCATCCCGCTTTTATCTATAAACCTGATGTAGTCAAAGCCTGTATTAGCCTCCATCTCCTCCAAAGGAGAGAGAATATCTGAGCTTTCGAGAGAAAAATCGTCACTATAAGCGAAGGCCAATGAAGAAACCAAAGTCTTATAACTCTGAAACTTCTCAGAGAGAAGAGTCTGCTTTCTGAACGTAGTCTCTTCCAATAATTTCCATGTACCGTTACTTACTGTTTCGAAATTTGAGATACGGAATAATACTAAGAGAACGATGATAGTAGCCACCACTAAAACAAAAGGTAACACTCTTTTTAGAAAAGACGCTGGCTTCTTCACTCGCTCCCCCCTCTCTATTTCAACACACAAAAACCATAAAGAAAAGCTAAATTAGGAAAATCAAAGAACTTTCTCCAGCTCATCCAAGTCTTCATCAGTAGTAGACCAAGAAGTACAGAATCTAATGGCAGTATGGTTATCATCAACAAGATCCCAAAAACCAAACCTTACGCTTTTCTCAAGTTCTTTCATTTTTCCATTCTCAACTACTACATACTGCTGGTTTGTAGGAGAATACATGTAGAACTCATATCCTTTATCTTTAAGTATGCTCTTTAATCTTTCCGCCATTTCAATAGCGTGACGTCCTAGTTTGTTGTAATAACCATCTGTAAATAGAGCGTCAAACTGAACTCCCAGCAGTCTTCCCTTTGCAGACAAAGCGCCATGTTGCTTCTTTCTTGCCCAGAAGTGTTCCGGTCTCATACCACAAGAGAATACTATGGCTTCACCGCTGAGAGCCCCGCACTTTGTTCCACCGATATAAAATACATCGCAAAGCATGGCGATATCTGAAAGCGTAACATCTGTCTCCCTACTCTCCAAGCCGTAGCTGAGACGAGCCCCATCAAGATATAAAGGAATAGAGTACTTTGTGGTCACCTTTTTTAAGTCTTCTAATTCTTTTTTGGAATATAGAGTACCGTTTTCAGTGGGATGAGAGATATAAACCATCCCAGGATATACTATTGCATCTTTGTTTCCGTCTCTGTGATATGCAGACAAAAAGGCCTCAAGATCACAAGCCATGATCTTCCCGTCATTATTCTTGATTGTCATGACTTTGTGGCCGGTATACTCGATAGCTCCGGACTCATGTGTGTTGACGTGCCCTGTATCAGCAGCGACTACACCCTCAAAGTCCTTTAACATTGTAGAGATAACCAATTGGTTGGCTTGTGTTCCACCATTTACAAATTCGATATCCACGTCACTCCTTCCAATAGCAGCCTTTATCTTTTCTTCTGCTCTTTTCGTAAACTCATCAAAGCCATATCCTGGAACATAGGCGGAGTTGGAATCAATAATTGCCTGAAGCACTTCGGGTGCTGCACCGTTGTTATAGTCACATTCAAAAGAAAGCATAATCACCTCATCTATATATTTCTATTCAACCACTTACAGAGAAAAAAGGGAACATAAAGAAGTTTACTTTTATTCCCAGAGTTTTTATCTATTGACCCCTTTTATAAAAGTTAAAGGCAGAAGCTACTACTTTTTCGTTTTCCAATTTCTTATTTCCACTCTTCTTTCCCATCTTTTTGGCGTTAAAGGCATCATAAGACTCGTTGTCAATTACTTTTCTTCTTCATTTTATAAATACATATGTACCTTCATTTTTTTGAATAACACAAATGTAAAAATGCAAAATTCTTAGGCAAAGAAGGTGAAAAATAATCTCTGTAGATAAAAATCCACAGAGAAAAGTTCCAAACATATAGTCTGACAGCAACTATTATTAAATCTTACCAAGTCCCTTAAGTATCTTTTCAGGGCTCATAGGCCAGCTTCTCACCCAGACTCCGCAGGCATCATGAATAGCGATTCCGATAGCTGGAGCGGCACCATTACATGCTATTTCACTTATGGACTTTGCTCCAAATGGTCCATCAGGATCATCCACATCTATAAGAACACTCTTAAAGTCTTCAGGTGCTTCATAGATCATAGGAGTTCCATAATCCGTCAGATTTGCATTAAGAGTATTTCCATCTTTATCGAGAATGATTCCCTCATATAAAGAGTGGCCGATAGACTTCATTACAGCTCCATACATCTGACACAGAGCAGCTTCAGGGTTAATCGGAGTTCCTGCATCCTGAAGAGCATAGAACTTCTGGACTTTCACTTCACCTGTCTTAATATTTACAGCAACCTGTGCAAAGTGAGCACCATAAGGAACAGAAGATGCTGTAGTGACAAAGGAACCATGAGCTATCATCTGGCCACGACCGGAACCACTTATTGCAGTATGGGAGAGTTCTCCGTAAGTGATCTCTTTTCCACTCTTCTTTGACCAAACTACTCCAGGAGCCTTTACATCCAAATCTGCTTTCTCTTCATCCAGCTGCTTTGCCGCTTCCTCAAGAATAAGATCCTTCAATTTCTTTGTTGCAACAAGAGAAGCATTACCGCTGAAGAAAGTACCACTGGATGCATATGCACCGGTATCGAAGGCACAGGAGTCGGTGTCACCGGAGACTACAGTAATTCTATCCATCGGGAGACAGAGTATTTCAGAGACTATCTTGGCAGATATTGTATCCAAGCCTGTCCCTATGTCAGCTCCGCCGCTATTGAGGATGACAGTTCCATCTGTCTCAAGTTTTGCAATAGCTTCAGCATGATCCAAACCAGGAAGGCCGGAACCCTGCATAATCATTGCAAAGCCTTTTCCAATCTTCCAATCAGGATCTGGACTCTCTTCTTTTTCTCCCCATTTGATCATCTCACAGCCTTTTTCAATAGCTTCTGTAAGGCCACATGATCCTACAGGGACTACGTTTCCTTCTCTTCCTTCTCCAAGGCCCTTGAGAATCTCAAGCATATATCCGGATTCTACGTGGTTTTTCTCCACCATAGTCTTATAATCCACTCCAAGCTTATCTGCCAGCTCTGCCATCGCCATCATTAAGCCATATGTTCCCTTTGGAGTTCCATATCCCTGATATGCACCGGCTGGAGGAGTATTTGTATAATAGACTTCCAAATCATATTTCATGTTTTCTACAGCAAAGAGAGGGAGCGTCTTTGAACAAGAATTCATAGGAACTGTAAGGGCATGGTTACCGTACGGACCTGTATTTGCCTTTACTTCCATGAATATTGCAGTAATCGTGCCATCCTTCTTTCCACCCATCTTTACATGGACTCTCATTGGATGACGGGTACTGTTTGCATAGAACTCTTCTGCCCTTGTGTTTCTATAATAGACAGGCTTTCCTGTTATCCAAGCACAGTATGCTGTCAAATCTTCAACAAGGATATCCTGCTTACTGCCATATCCACCACCGACTCTCTCCTTGATTACATGGACTTTGTTTTCTGGTATCTGGCAGACCCAGCTTACAATTCTTCTTACATGATACGGAACCTGGGTAGAAGCATGGACAACTAGCCTTCCACCTTCAACTGTAGCGTAACATACATGCGGCTCTAGAGGAGTATGCTGAATCTGGCTTGTCTGATATGTTTCTTCAACAATGGCATCGGAAGAGGCAAAACCTTTCTCTACATCTCCGATTCCGCCCTTATTAGATGCCGCCAGATTTCTCCTGATATCTGCATGAAGCGGGAACTGATAGACTACTTTTCCCTCTCTCTCGTCTTCATGACCTTTGTTATACTCATCAAGGTTCTCTGGAGCGCCGGATCTATATTCCACCTTTCCATTGTGGACCAATGGAGCACCTTCAGCCATTGCTTCCTCTACAGTAAACACTGCATCCAAGGGCTCATACTCTACTTTAATAAGTGACGCTGCTTTATCGGCAATCTCTTTTGTCCTTGCTACAATACCTGCAACTCTGTCACCTACGTGTCTGACCTTTCTGTTGAACAATCTCCTGTCATGTGGGCTTGGTTCAGGATTACCCTGACCTGCCTGCATATAGTAGATGTCAGGGCAATTGAATGCGGTGACAATAGTTTCAACGCCATCCAGCTTTTCGGCTTCACTGGTATCGATGGAGTTAATATAAGCATGAGCAAAAGGGCTTCTAAGAACGTGAAGGCACCATGCATCCTGAGGGACTTTGTCTTCAACGAATACTTTCTCTCCAGATACAAGAGAGGCTCCGTCTATTTTATCACAAGGCTTACCAATAATATTCAACTTTGGTCTGAAAGAAGGAGCTATCTCAGACTTATACTCTCCATAGTCTCTCAGTTCCGTCGCCAGTTTTACAGCCAAATAGTAGTGCTCATAACCAGCGTCTCTAATAAAGATGCCGGAAAGAACATCTTTGATTTCATCTTTAGTCGGGTTTGGTTTATGCTCCAAAAGCCAAGTAAGAATCAAGGCTGCAGCAGGTGCGTTATATGCACTCTGTACAATGCCGGCACTGATCATGGCCTTCTGTACATAATTAAGCTCTCTGCCATTTAGCAGACCTTCGGCCGTCCTGATGACTGCATTCTCCGCCTGATACAAAAGGATCAAGTTTGAGTACTTAAGTTTTCCATTGAAAACAATAGTATCGCTTCCAGCAAATCCTTCCCTATCATCGCTGTCCCTGACACTGTTATATCCGGTTCTATAGAGTACATCCCTCAATCTCTCGTCTTCTTTTCCAGAGAGAACAACATTTTTATTGTTGATAATACACTTATAATCCATTATTTCTCTCCTTCGAACACTATAGAAGCCAGGTACTTTTTATACTCTGCACTACCTGTAATATCCGAGACATATTCCACATCCTTGTAGATTTCAGGGGATGTGCCGAAAACCATCTTGGAACCTTTTACCGAGAGGGCATATCTTCCTTCGCACTCTGCAGCAATTAATGTTGCATGAGATGATGAAGTATTGCCGAATCGTCTGATAAAAGCTTCTTTCTTTGGATCCAAAAGGAAGTAAAGAATGAGCCTTCTGCAATTTGTAGGAAAATAGGACGAAACCTTTTTGTCTTCTTCTCCGTGTGGAGTTATGGTATGCATCACCACATCAAGAACCGAAAATAGAGCGCCAAGGTAACTGTCGTCACGTCTGGCCCCTATATTGCCCCCGACGGTGGCGCTATTTCTTTTTTCAAAAGAGGCACAGAGCCTTGCTCCCTTCTTTACACATTCAGGGATAAGTTCAGACTCTATAATATCCTCCAGTGTAGCAAGAGCACCGATTTCAACCATTCCGTCTTCCCTTTTTCTAATTTCAGAAGGAACAAGACCGTTGATGTCTATAAGCTCTTTATTCTCGCCTTGACCACCAAGTCTCAAGTCCTCAGTTCCTCCGGCAAGGTATACACTACAAGGTATCTCTTTCCTTTTATTTACAGCTTCTAAAGCATTTGACGGGTGATGAATAACCATTTTGCCTCCTATTCGATTATTCCTTCCTGGACTCCAGCGGAGAGTGCATCGATGAAGAACGAAAGCATTCTTCTTGTTGTTCCACGTCTATATTCAGGCATTGCACGAGGAGAAATCGCATTATTCCATGCATCAAGGAACTCTTCCTTGTATTCTGTAAGCTCAGATAGAGTCTTTCCAATAAGAATAGATTCCGCTTCGTGGCTTCTAATTACTTTAGGGCCTGCAGCGCCGGAAGAAGCACGGAAATCTACAACTTTTCCATCCCTTACCTCAGCACCGATACTGATTGTAAGCTTACTAATTGCATTGGCTCTTCTCATGCCTATCTTTCTATAATAGCAGTGAGTGAGACTTGATGGAGGAATAAGGACGGAAGTGATGATCTCTCCCTTCTCCAGCTTTGTTTTCTTGGCTCCGAGAATAAAATCATCGACTTTCATTCTTCTTTCGCCCCTGACACTCTTAAGTGTCACTTCAGCATCCAAGAGGATCAAAGGCTGAGGTGTATCTCCCTTTGGACTGGCATTTGCAATATTTCCGCCGATAGTGGCGCTATTGCGGAGAGCAACAGCTCCCATAAGAGATGCAGCATTTCTTACCAATGGATGGACAAGTCCGCTTTCTGCGATTTCCCTACTTGTAGACAGGGCTCCGATCTCCGTCCAACCATCTTCACGCTTTTTAATGCCTTTCAGTTCAGGAAGGTTTGAGATAATGACCACAGGGCGTGAAAAAGACGGGTTGACTCCAGTTCCATTGGCACCGCTGACCATTAAGTCGGAGCCTCCAGCAAGAGCAATAGCATCCTTTTCATCCATAATAGCAAGGGCTTCTTCGAGATTTTCAGGAATATAGCACATCATTTCTTCCATAGTTCCTCTCCTTTCTTTGCTGCCAATGCAATGGAATCTACGATCAAGTCATATCCTGTACATCTACAGATATTGCCGCTGATTCCCATTCTTATCTCTTCTTCCGAAGGATTCGGGTTGTTTTCCAACAAGTAGTATGCAGCCATGACCATGCCAGGAATACAGAAACCACACTGGACGGCACCGCCTTCAGCAAAAGCAGAAATAATGCACTCTCCCTTCTCTGTATCTCTTATTCCTTCGATAGTGAGGATATCACTGCCATTGCAGGCACCGATAGGTATGATACAAGAAGTGACAAGGCGTCCATCTTTGATGACAGAACATGCACCACACTCTCCCTCGGAGCATCCTTCTTTTGTACCTGTAAAACCCAAGTCTTCCCTGATGACATCTAAAAGCCTTCTCAAGGGATCGCCTTGGTAGATTATTCTCTTCCCGTTCAGGGTAAATTTAATTTCACTGAGCATTCTTCTTCAAAGCCTCCTCGATATCTTCCGGTGGAATTGGAATAGAATTAAAAGTAGTTCCCAAAGCTCTTTCAACTGCATCTACATAAGCTGCATCTGCACCGTTGAATACAAGTTCTCCCATTCCTTTGGCTCCCTGAGGTCCCCATGGATAAGGGTTCTCCTGCAGATGATAGAACTGACGTGGGAAATCCATACTTGTAGGAATGACATAGTCGCTCATTCTCTTCTGTCGGAAGAAACCGTTCTTGTTCTCAAGTTTCTCCATGCTGGCATAGCCGAGAGACTGGATGATACCTCCATTTACCTGACCGTGAACAATAAGTTCATCAATTGCATGTCCGATATCGTGGCTGGTCCAGATTCCGACTGTCTTTACTTCGTTTGTCAGCTTATCGACTTCAACTTCTACACATGCAACACCCCAGCCCCAGCCAAGATATGCGTCTCCTCTGAAGGTACTCTGATCCCAAGGATATCCCTCCGGGTGTTCGTACTCCACTTCCGTTGTGATATCGCCTTCATCCCAGCGTCTCTTCATCTCCTCGGCAGCTCTCTCAACTAGTTTTCCAACGATCATAGTCGAACGGGAGGCGGCTGTCGGTCCGGAATCGACGACTTTTGAAGTATCCGGGTTATTATACTCTATATTCTCGATAGGCAGCTGAAGAGTATTAGCAGCAATCTTTCTAAGTGAGGTCTGGAATCCCTGGCCCATTTCCGTAGAACCAACCTCGATTCTTACCTTATCTCCAGTCCTTACAAGTCTTGCATGGGCCTTGATAATGGCCTGTTCACCGTTTCCTGTGAATGCACCGCCATGGAGATACATCGAGATACCGATTCCCTTTCCGCATCCAGGAGTATACTCTTTTGCCTTTCTCCAATAGTCTGATTCCTTAGTGATGACATCAAGCATCTCAGGAAGCTTTACTTCTTCGATGATGTGCCCGTTTGTTACAGTCTCTTCTCCCTGCTTAATTATGTAGTCTTTCTTAAACTCCAATGGATCCACTCCCAAATGATGAGCGATGTGATCCATATGAGTCTCCACAGCAAAGATTGTCTGAGGTGCACCGAAACCACGGAAAGCACAGGTAGGGAATGTATTTGTTCCGATACCTTCTCCGACCAAGTGGGTGGAAGGAATGTTATAGACACCGTTGGCATGGAAGATACCTCTCTGCAACACAACAAAAGAAGATGAAAGATATGCACCTACGTTGTAGTATACTTTTGCATCCATACCGATGATCTTTCCATCTTTCAGCGCTGTCTTATATACACACTTTGAAGGGTGTCTCTTAACAGAGAACTGTGTATCTTCTTCTCTGTCGAAGATAAGCTTGATAGGCTTACGAATAACGTTTTCAGCTACAAGAAGTGGACCGCAGAGTACATCTGGGAAGTGTTCCTTTCCTCCGAAAGCTCCACCGGTGGTACACTGCCTGATGATGATGTCGTCAACGCTTATTCCTAATATGCCTGCAATACTCTTTCTGATATAGAATGGGCACTGGGCGGAAGCATAGAAGACAAACTTGCCGTCTTCCATTGTGACAATTGCACCGTTGGTCTCCAAGTGTACGTGTTCCTGATATCCTGTCTCCAGTGTCTCTTCAAATATTTCATCTGCCTCGGCAAAGACCTCTTCCATCGGTCTTCCTTTCTCACAATAAAGAGAACAGAAAACATTATTTCCCTTCTCAGGGAACATAGGACCACCCTTGGAAGCAATACCATCATCGATAGTTACAGCAGGTTCTTCCATTTCATATTCAATATGAATATTATCCCTTAAATACTTTAAGACTGTTCTGTCGGGACCTACCAAGAGGCCTATAGTCTCACCAACATATAGAACATAGTCTTTTGCAAAGGCACGCCAATCTTTGGAGATCATCCAAAGTTCGTTGTTCCCTTTCTGCGGAATATCGTCTGCAGTGATGAATTTGTATCCTTTAGGGAGATTAGGAACATCGATTTTCAGAATCTTTCCCCTTGGACATGTGGAACGTACCATATAGGCATAAAGCATATCAGGGAGAGACATGTCGCAAACATACATTGCTTCTCCCCTGGCTTTTGTCCTAGCGTCCACTCTTTCAATCTTATCGCTGATTTTGGTATAAGACATCTTGTCTCCTTCCTCCATTATTCGCCGATTTATTCAATGGTAAAACGAAAGCTATCAATTAGAGGGGGATTTCTCCCCCTACCACCATTTAGATTATAAGGCTGCAATTATTAAACCGCAATCCACTATATCAAGCTTTTATTTTGTCAACTTCCTTCCAAAGCTCTCCTGCAACCTGAGAAGCCCTCTTATAAATATCTTCTGCATCGCTACGCACAAAGTGATGATCTTTGAAAAGAACCTTACCATTGACAATTGTAGTATTAACGTTTCCGCTTCCCATTCCCCATACAAAGTGACCAGGAGCGTTGGCTGTCACAAGTGGTGTCGGATTATTGTAGTCAAGAAGAACAATATCCGCTTTGTATCCTTCTTCGATTCTACCGAGTTTTATTCTTCCACCAAACTGAGACTCTACAAGTTTATTCCCTCTGTTCAAAACTTCAAGGAAATTTGACGGCCACCATGGTCCTGTAACGTCCTTGTGCTTGAAGAATGCAATTTTTGTCTCTTCAAACATATTTCCGCCACACCCGTCGGTACCAAGACATAGATTCTTGATCATAGGAAGCTTTGTATTGCATCCGATGTTGTTATTCATGTTAGAACGAGGGTTGACAGCAAAGAAACAGTCTCTCTCATTAATAAGAGCAATTTCTTTCTCAGAAAGATGGACGCCATGTACTATCAATGACTTAGGAGTCAAAAGGCCGAAGGAATCCAACCTGTCTGCAAGATCCTTGTTATAGAAATGGTGGGACCATACGCTGTCATAGCTGGCTTCAGCCACATGGATATGCATACCCCTTCCTGTCTTATCCATGGCATCAGCCATCATCCTCAATCCCTCGTCAGGAATAGTAAATGGAGCATGTCCGCCGATTGTAGCTTCACATAGAACGTCCTCGCCCTTCTTTAGTCTTTCATCAACCTCATTGGCGAATCTGATGTTTTCAGCTACTCCTTCTTCAATCTCCTCCATGCCTCTATTTCTATCTGTGACTTCAAAGCATGTGGAGCCTCTGACTCCGATTTCTTCCATACCCTTTGCAATTGTGGATAAAGAGCCGGAGATATAACAAGGAGAAGCATGATGATCTACGCAGCTAGTGGTACCCGAAGCTATAGCATCGAGAGAGCATATAAGAGATGAATAATATGTGCTCTCCTCCCTCAATCCTCTATCAAGTCTCCACCACCATTCTTTTAGAACCTGAATAAAATCCGTCTGAGGACCTGCAGAAATAAGCATGCCCCTTGAAAGCCCCGAATAGTAGTGGTGATGAGCACAGACATTACCAGGGATCAAAGTCTTTCCACTTCCATCGATGGTCTCTTTTGCTTCCAAAGCAAGATTTTTTCCTACTTTCGTAATTAATGTACCATCAATTGCAACATCCATTCCCTCTTCGACAGTAAAAGGAGGCTGGGTCTGCATAATGCGGACATTTTTAATTAATAGATCAACCATGTATTATTCCTCCACAGGTCCCAAAAGATATGAATAAGAGATGAAAA
>CAMEXG010000017.1 GCA_945947045.1 uncultured Spirochaetales bacterium
AGAAGAGAATATTGCTCTAAGGGTTGTGATCAACTGATAAAATCAATTTGATATTGAAGTCATAGATCTGGAAAATAGGGATTATTTTTCCTAAAATAAGTATTAACTATTTAGTTAACTTCTTTTAAAATAATAAATTAAAAAAAGAAAACGCTTTCCTTTTTTTACTTTGACTTCCCATTACTTGGGCCACATACTTTGAAAAAAGAGAAACATCTTTCTATCAGTTATGGAGGAAAACATGAAGAAGATTTTTGTAGTATTAATCGCTCTTTCTCTTGCTTTGTCCCTGTATGCACAGGGGGCTCAAGAGGTGGCTATGGAACAAAAAGAAGAAGTAAAAGTTGAGGATATCATTGTGTATGCAAAAGTCCCTGCAGAGTGGCGATATGCAACTATTTGGGCTTGGGAGAACGCTAGCGGCAAGAATGCTTTTGATGGCGTTTCTTGGCCAGGAGTGCCGATGATCCCAGATTCAGCCAACGAAGGTTGGTACTATATCTGGGTTCCCGGATATGTTGATATTGTAATCATCAACGGCCAGATGAATGGTAGCGATATCCAGACAGATGGAATCGAAATCAAGGGTTCCAGCTGGATAACAATTAATAGTGATAAATCGGCAAACGTTGTCTCCAATAAGATTACTTCCGGTGATTTACCGGAGAAGGAATCAAGACACTGGGTATATGCAACAGTTGATGAAGAGTGGGAGAACCCATGTGTCTGGGCATGGAATGTTGAGAGCGGAAAGAATGCATTTTCTTCTTGGCCCGGAATGGCTATGAGACCAATGGGTGAAGGTAAATATAGTGCTATGGTCCCTGATTTCTGCGATGGTCTTATCATTAATGGAAACGGTGGAACGGTGCAGACTGTAGATATCAAAGACTTGGATCCTGCAGATATTTGGGTGACTGTTGATAAAGACGGAAAGGAAGATATCTCATATTCCGACCCGGAGAAGAAAGTGGAGAATATCACTATTTATGCAAAAGTACCTGAAGGCTGGAATGAGCCGTGTCTATGGGCTTGGTCAGATCCAGATGGAGCCGGTGCTTATACAACTTGGCCAGGTGCTCAGTTTGAGATGGGGGATAATGGTTGGTATGAAATATCAGTGGGTGGCTGGATAAACTCAATCATCGTAAATGCCAATGGCGGTACAATTCAGACAGGAGATGAGCATAAAGGCAACATCGAAAAGGGTAGGGACTTATGGATTGTTGTTACTTCTCCTGAAGTCTCCGAAGTTTATTACGAGGAACCTGTTCTTTAAATTCAATCCGGAGTCCTTTGGGATTCCGGGCATTCTATGAGGATAAAAATGAAAAAATACAAAACTTTGATATTATTGCTGATGGTTGTTTTTGTGCTCACAGGATGTGGGAAAAAGAATGCTTCATCCAGTCAATCTATAGTCATCTGGCATGATAAAGAAGAAGCGGTGATAGAAGTGCTGGAGAAGCATCTGAAAGAAACAGTGCCTGAAGTTGAAGTCACCTTTGAAAAGAAGACAGGACTTACAGAATCATTGAAGCTGGTGGGAAATGATCCATCGTCCGCTCCTGATATGTATCTTTTCGCCCACGATAAACTGGGGGTATACGCTGAGATGGGCATATTGTCTCCTATAACAGATTTCATCAGTAAAGAAGAGCTTTCAGATTATATACCCCTGACTCTCTCCTCTGCTACTTACAAGGGTGAAATCTATCAGCTGCCCCTATATTTCGAGACTCTTCTCTTTGTTTATAACAAGAAGTATATGAGTGACGAGGAGGTTCCGAAGACAACTGAAGAGCTATATGAATATATGGTGGCCAAGACTAAATATGGCCATTATGGTTTTGTAGAGCAGCACTCTACACCATACTATGCTGTGGGATGGGTTCATGCCTTTAACTCTGATTATATTTCACCTGACGGCGTTCCTCTCTTTGATACGGAAGAGATGAAAAGTGCTCTTTCCTATCACAAGAAGTTTGTCTCTCTTATGCCTGGCGAGACAGAGTATGCAACTGTGAACACTCTTTTTCTGGAAGGTATGGCTCATACTTCAATTGTAGGACCTTGGTTTGTTCCCAGCATAAAAGAGAAGGGTATAGACGTGGGCTTTGCCCAAATGCCGGTGGTTGACTCAACAGGAGAGCCTATCTCTCCATATTGTGGAGTACAGGGTGTGCATGTAATAAAGGTACACGCTGAAGAGAAAAAAGAAGCTATGACAAAAGTCATAAAAGCTTTGATGTCTCCGCTTGTTGGAATAGAGCTTGCACTCTCTACAGGAGCAGCTCCCGCTAGGCTTTCATCATATGAGGATGAAGAAGTGAAGAATAATACCCTTGTGATGCTGATGCGTCAGACGGCAGAGAGCGCAAAGCCTATGCCGAACATACCTGAGCTGGATCCTGTTTTTGTGGTTGCGGGAAACCTTTTGACAGATATCAACATGAGTGGGATGGATATCGACGAAGCTGCAGAAAAAGCCCAGAAGAAGGCTTTGGAATTAATAGGGAACATGAGATGAACAAAAAGAATCTGAGAAAGAAGACTCTTATAGCATACGCTGCCTCTGCTCCTGCTCTCATTTTGATAGCTTCTATTGTAGTCTTTCCTATTATCTACACCCTTTATATCTCTCTCACCAATATGAACACTTACCATTGGTTCAACTACGAGATAATAGGTCTAAAGAATTACCAGAGGGCGCTGACTGTATTTGATTCAGGGTTTTTCTCTGCTCTTCTTACTACAATTCTATGGACTGTGGTTAATATCGTCATTCAGTTGATAATAGCCTTTGTTGTGGCCAATCTGTTGAATTCTCCGCTTCTTAAGCATCAGAAGCGGCTCTATGAAACGATACTTATGTTTCCATGGGCTATGCCAGGATATGTAAGTATACTTCTCTGGAAGACGGGAATGTTTAATACTCAGTTTGGACTGTTGAATAACTGGGTGCAGAAATTGGGTCTGGAGCCCCAGAGGTGGCTCAGTAGCGATATCAGTGCATTTTTATGCTGTACAGTTGTAAACCTGTGGCTTGCCCTACCATTTATGATAATGATCATGGATGGTGGATTGAAGAGCATAGATAAATGCTTATATGAGAGTGCAACAATAGATGGAGCCGGGAAACTAAAGCAGGCTATGGTCGTTACTATCCCGTGCCTCAAACCAATAATTGGGCCTTCTGTTGTGATCACAATCTTCACTACTTTCAAGACTTTCGATGTCATATATCTTATGGTTCTTCAGACTGGAGCCCAGACTGGAGCTCATATCCAGACGATTATTACATATGCTTATGAGAATGCTTTTATAACAAACAACTATGGGTACTCGTCGGCAATAAGCATCATCATTTTCATTATGCTCATTGCGTTTTCTGTTGTCACCTCCAGGAGGAAGAATGATGACGCGTAAGAGAATCAGAATAATTACCTCGAAAATACTGTTGAATCTATTTTTCGTTATTTCGTGTGCTATGGCTCTTCTGCCGATTTTGTATGCACTTTCCATTTCTTTTACCAAAGATGCTTCTCTATTAAGTAAGGATTTTTCTTTTGTTCCGAAGCACTTCACTCTCGATAACTACAAAGCGGTATTCACGGAAGAACCTGTTCCTCTGTGGTTCTGGAACTCCATATTCTTGGCATTCATGACTATCTGTCTTTCCCTTTCTACAGCAGTACCTGCAGCTTATATATTCTCAAGATGGAAGTTCCCGGGAAGAAAGGGGATATTGAAGGCTCTTCTTCTTTTATATTCATTTCCTTCAATACTATCTATGTTCGCCATATACAAAATGATGAGTAGTCTACATCTTATAAATACACGTATTGGAATCATAATAATATATGCAGGTACTATGAGTGTCTTTGCTCTCTGGAATATGAAAGGGTATTTCGACACTATTCCTGTAGAAATAGAGGAAGCTGCAAAGATTGATGGATGCTCTGACTATATAATCGTATTAAAAATTGTCACACCTTTGGCACGACCATCTTTGATTGTTACCGCCACAATGGTTCTTAACTTTGTTTGGAATGAGTATATTTTCTCCATCAACTTTCTCACAGGAAGTAAAAACGAGACACTTGCCTCAGGCTTATATTCATTACAAGCAACAGAGATGTCAGGATCTTGGCCTGTGTTTGCAGCAGCTGCAATACTGGTATCTCTCCCTGTTTTGGTTATTTTCTTCTTCTCTCAGAAGTATATGACCAGCGGCCTTACTTCCGGAGGTGTAAAAGGATGAAAAAGGAAGCGATACTTCACATACCCATGTCTGAATATGCATATGCATTGGATGAAGATAGAGTAGTGTTCAGGATAAGGACAGGTAAAGATGATATCTCCTCCTGTACTCTTTATTACGGGGATAGAGCATGTAGAAATAACCCTGTAGATTTTCATTCTGTAGAAATGAAGAAGGTTGCTTATTCAACCCTCTTTGATTGGTATGAAGTAGAGTTCAAGAGTATGTATAACAGAATCTGTTATTACTTTCAGCTTGTAGATAATGAAGGTGAATGTATTCTTTTCTATGGCGACTCATTTGAGAAGGATCGTAGTATTAATAGAAGTGAGTATTTCCAACTTCCATTCAATCATCGGGCGGACAGGCTCCAAATTCCTTCTTGGGCTAAGGATGCTGTAGTTTACAATATTTTTCCAGATAGCTTCGCTACTGGGAAAGGCTTTATCTCGTCAAAAGAAACCTCTGCTTCTTACAATGGATATAGTATTAAAGGCCTGAGAGGGGGGACTATAAAGGGAATCAGGGAAAACCTGGATTATATTGAGGCGTTAGGCTTCAATACTATATATCTGAATCCTATTTTCGTTGCAGGCGAATACCATAAATACGACACAATAGATTACTTTCATATTGATCCGGTTTTTGGAAGCGACGAAGAGTTCAAGGCTCTTGTAGATGATATTCACCAAAGGGGGATGAGAATCATAATAGACGGGGTGTTTAATCACTCGGGATGGCATTTCTTTGCCTTTGAAGATGTAAAACAAAAGGGAAGAGAATCAAAGTATTGGTCTTGGTTCCATCATTTGGAGGATCCTGTGGTTGTTCCGGACACCTGGGAGGAATACCCGAAGTATGAGTGCTTTGGATATGAGAGAATGATGCCTAAGCTTGCAACAGATGACCCCTTGGTCCAAGAGTACTTTATAAATGTAGGAAAGTATTGGACTGAGAAGTATGATATCGATGGGTGGCGACTAGACGTAGCCAGTGAAATCTGCGATCTGTTTTGGATTAACTTTAGAAGAGAGATAAAGAGTGTAAAGAGAGATTGCCTACTGATTGGCGAAGTATGGGAGAGCGCTGGTCATTGGTTGGACGGAAAGATCTTCGACAGCACGATGAACTATGATTTCAGAAGGCATTTAATCCGTTACTTCGCTTTAGAGAATATAAATACTGAGGAATTCAATTCCAGAGTGACGAATATGCTTATGAGGTATAGAAAACAAGCCCTGCTTTCCCAGCTTAATCTCTTAGATAGTCATGATGTCTCCAGGTTTTTGTCTCTATGCGGAGGAAATGAAAGGAAAATGGAACTTGCTGTAGTTTTTCTTATGACATTCCCCGGTATGCCTTGTGTGTTTTATGGTGATGAACTAGGTGTAATGGGAGAAGAAGAGAGAGAATACAGAAAGGCTATGCCTTGGAAAAGTGTGAGAGGCAATCTCTTTTATTTGTATAAAGAACTAATATCGCTCCGTAATAGAGAGAGTGCATTACGTTCTGGTTCTTTCAGAGTGGAGGGAATAACAAAAGAGGGTGTTTATATTTACTCGAGAAGAACTGAAGAGAGTGTAATAAGTGTAATAATTAACAGGACTGGATTTACATATTATAGAAAGGTCGGAAACATTATTCTTCAACAGGGTTATAATGAAGGGAGACTTGAACCATATGGATATGTAATCAAAAAAGGAGAGATATGAGTGTTTCTATCAGTGATGTAGCAAGAAAGGCAGGCGTCTCCATTTCAACTGTATCCAAGGCTCTTAACGATAAGTCTTCTGTTTCCTCCTCCACAGTAGAGAGAATAAAACAGACTGCGGAAGAAATGGGATACGTACCCAATTCCAGAGCTAGAGTGTTTGCTACAAAAGAAACAAAGCAGATTGCCTTTGTTGCCGATATTCCAAAAGATACAGCCTTCTATAATCCGCATATCTTCGAGATAATAATGGGCCTTCGACACTCAGTATCTAAGCGGGGATACTCTCTCATTGTCGAGTCTGTGGAAAAGAAAGAGTCGTTGGATTATATAGAAAAAATCTATAAAAAGAATATGGTCGATGCTTTGGTGATTCATGCTTCGATCATCACAAAGAGGTTGGAGAGCCTCGTTGTAAAGAGCAATCTTCCCCATCTCATCATCGGGGAGCCAGATTATCAATCGACACTAAGCTGGATCGATACAGATAATGCTCTTTCGGGGGCAGTCGCCATAAGACACTTATTGAAAAACGATTACTTTCCAATTGCATTTGTAGGAGGAAAGGCTGACGACATGATATCCGCCCATAGATTCGAGGGGGCAGAAAGAGAGTTGAGACAGAATAATCTCTCCTTTGAGGACCAATATGTTCTTTCCACCTCTTCCACCATCGTTTCGGGAATGAATGCAGCAAAGAAAATATTAAAGATGGAGAAGCCCCCGAGGTCTGTACTCTGTGCAAATAGCGTCATAGCCTTCGGTTTGATGCAGGAGTTGAGAAATCAAAATATTCGAGTCCCAAAAGACATGGCGGTCATGACTTTTGATAGGTATCCTTTCTCTGATTTCACTGAGCCACGTGTCACATCTGTAGATATGAATATGTATGAAATAGGAGAGGAGGCGGGTTCCATCCTCATTAAGAATCTATCGCACCCCAACCTACGTATTCAGACTTTCACATCGGAGCCTTGTATTTTTGAGCGTGAATCAACATAAAAACCTCATTTCTTAGGTAAGACAAGTTTGGGGGATATTTGTAACAAAGAGTTCAGTAAAAAAATGATTATTCCTTAAATTACTGTAAAAATATGATTGTTGAAGACTGAAAAAAACGATTGTATATTATTTTTATGGCTAGTATCAAAGAAATAAACGATGAATCGGTTCTTTCGTATGCACTTATGCAGCTTTCTTTTGTACTGAGAAAAACCAAAGGTATTCGAAAAGATGTTTTTGAATCTTTTGATATGGGCAAAATAAGTAAAGAAATAGAAGTTTATATAGAAGGGCTATCAAAATTCGATCAAGCTATTATTGGTGCAAGGTTGCATTCATTATCAAAAGAAATGAACCAAACAGAAAAAGACCAAGAATGTTTTTTCCCATTCTTGGATATGTATTTCATAAAGAAGTAATGTCGTTAACGATGTTTTTTCCTTTGTCAATAGCTGGGAGTAGACGTATTCTATTTTTTAGGGTTCCTTTGATGATGAGACTGGGACTTCTCTTTCAAGAATGCTAAATATACAAAGCCATACCTATTAAGTACGGATAAATAATCCTATTTATTATGCTTTTTTCTCGATTTTTGATTGATTTTATCCGGTAATTTATTTATAAACCTTTGTAGGGATATGTGATAATGGATTGTCTTTTTTCGCTTCAATATAAAGTACTCAAGTGTCTTTCAAATAACACCAAGCTGTTAAGTACCAAAAAAGAGACTATGGATTTTTTGATCTCATGTTTCCCTGAACAAAAGAGTAAATTGGCAGATTCTTTAATTGTTCTTGAGTCGAAAGGTTATATCATGATGATAAGAACAAAAGGTTATATTGTCACTGATAAGGGCAAGAATACTGTTTCTGTATTTGAAAATGCTGTTTCTGAACTAGATGAGCAACCGTTAACTTTTATAGATCTTTTTGCAGGTATTGGTGGAATTAGAAAAGGATTTGAGGATATCCATACTAAATGTGTTTTTTCTTGTGAATGGGATAAATATGCACAGAAGACTTATGAAGCTAATTTTGGAGAAATACCTGCTGGAGATATTACAGCAATCAAAGAACAAGATATTCCACAGCACGATGTTGTATTGGCAGGCTTCCCTTGTCAGCCATTTTCAATGATTGGTAAACGAGAAGGTATTGATGATGAAAAAGGACGGGGAACACTATTCTTTGATGTTTTAAGAATAATAAAGTACCACAAGCCGAAAATGCTTCTTTTAGAAAATGTTCCAGGTCTTCTTACTATCCAGAAGGGCGAAACATTTAAAATGATCATCTCCTTATTAGAGAATGAGGGATATGACATTACTTGGGGCGTCCTGGATTCTGCTAATTTTGGATTGCCACAGAGCCGAAAACGTGTATTGATTGTCGGATTTAGAAAAGATTTGATGATAGGTGATTTTCATCTTCCTCTTTCCAATGGTGAAACGCCAAAGTATGCATGTGATATCTTGGAAGATAATCCGACAGGATACTCCATATCTAAGCATCTCCAAGAAACATATCTATTTAAGAAAGACGATGGACACCCTCAGATTATCGATAAAGATTCCAAAGTATTATGTAAAACACTTGTTGCCAGTTATCACAAGATCCAAAGGATTACTGGTACTTTTGTCAGGGGAGGAGAAACGGGTATCAGACTACTTTCTGAATTGGAGTGCAAAAGGTTAATGGGATATCCAGATAATTTTATTTTTCCCGTTTCACGTACACAAATGTATCACCAGCTTGGAAATAGTGTTACTGTTCCTGTTATAAAAGCAGTGGCAGACGAAATGAAAAGAGCATACCGTAAAACTAATCAA
The DNA here is from genome assembly GCA_945947045.1 of uncultured Spirochaetales bacterium. Lineage (GTDB taxonomy): Bacteria > Spirochaetota > Spirochaetia > Sphaerochaetales > Sphaerochaetaceae > Ornithospirochaeta. Next base: position 8,806 of record CAMEXG010000017.1, read on the forward strand.
TTTTAGTTTTTAACTGGATGCTTTTTCCTCTCTTTTTTGATGGATACGTCCATTTAAAAGGTGTTCCAAAGTTTCCAGGATCACCACTGATAATGTTTTTACAGTAATCTTCTGTTTTGATCACTTTTACTGTTTCGTCTGAGCCAGTATATACAATCAAATACTTCGCCCACTGAGTATTTGGATCCCCACCACCATGGAATCCTCCGATGACCCATTCTGTCAAACGCAGATTGTATGGTTTTATGACTTCTTCAAGGGCCTTGCAGTTTTCTTTTCCAAACTCCGATAATGAGCCAGAATCTTGAAATCCTTTCAGAAGATTTCTTAGTTTTTCGTCATCTTTGTTTAAGACATCTGCAAAATCATCTGCTTTATATTCATGAACTGTTACATTTTTAGATTCACTTCTTTTGCAGCTGAATGTAAATACTTCGTTTTTCCCACCTTCATATTCAACTGTTAGAAGCACATCGGTTTTAGGATTTCCACCAGTTGGGAGTTTTCCTATCTCCTTTTTATCAGATGTTGCTTTTGCTGTTTTAATACACTGTTTTAAGCCAATGGTAATTGCGATTTTCTCAAAAAGAGGGTAATGAATACCACCATTGTTAGATTGTTTGTTCCATTTCTCAATGTTTTGTTTGTTCTCTAAAGTTTTTGCTACTCGATCTTCAAACGTATTTCCTTTTGTTGTTTTTATAAATCCTTCGCTTTTATTTTCAAGTGCACGCTCTTCAATCATATCCACTATCTTTTCTTGTGATACTATATCTGTAAAAGGTGTATATAGATTGCCGTTATTACATTTTTTTGAGTAACGTTCAAATTCTATTTTTTCTTCTTGTTTTAGCCCATCAGCATATACCATGTATACACTAGTAATCTTCTTGTCTATTTCCAAGATGTTACTGGCATCCCATTCGTTTCCCTTGAAACGATCACTTCGAAAAGAAGATGTTGTATAAAGTAACCACTTTTCTCCAGAATAAAACTGAATTAACGCCTTTGCTTTGAATTGACCTTTGTCACCAAAGCCTTCTCTGCCAACAGAATAATCATGTTCAATACTGACAATATATTTCCTGCCTTTACACTGGTCTAAAAGGTCTTTCAAAGAAGTCTTGGTACTGACTCCACTTTCTGCTTTTTCTTTATTTGAATCTCCACTCATGATTAAATTCTATCATATAGCAAAGATTAAAAGGATGATATAAAACTTTTCTATAAATAAACCTCAGAATTGGTATAAGGTACTAACAAAAGTGGAAGATTCATAGAAGTACACATCGATACTGGTTAAATGAAATACTCGATGTTGTCTACTTCGTTTTTTTGATTTCTAAAAGAAGAATCTGAAAGAGAAGACAGGGTAATAGAAGAAAAGTAAGCTTTCGTCATCTTTCCATAATCCTCCCACATGGGAAGGGTGGGGCACTTGTCTTTTCTGTTGCATGTAGATTCACCGCATTTAAGACACGCTACAGGAGAAAGATCTTCGTCTACAGCAGATAGAATCTCCCACATAGTCAGATTGGAAGAGTCTTTGACAAGTCTATATCCGCCCCCCTTTCCTTGAGAGCCCTGGATTATTCCAGATGCAGAAAGATCGTGTGCAATTCGCTCCAGATATTTAATTGATATCTCTTCCTTTTCCGCGATTTCTTTTAGAGAGGTCTGTCCGTCTTTTCCAAGACGAGACAGATTGACTAAAAATCTGAGGGCATACCTACCTTTAGTGGAGATCATCTCAGTCTTCCTTGAATAGAGGTGTTGAGAAGTATCTGTCCCCTGTGTCAGGTAGGAGGACAACGATTGTCTTGCCTTCATTCTCAATCTTCTTCGCCTCTTCGATGGCAACGCTGAGCGCCGCACCGCTGGAGATTCCCACAAGTATTCCTTCTCTCTTTCCCATATCACGGGCTGCTTTATAAGCATCTTCCTCGACAGCTGTTACGACCTTGTCATAGATGGAAGTGTCGAGAGTCTTAGGAACAAATCCTGCTCCTATTCCTTGTATCTTATGGGGACCCGGATGACCTTCTGAAAGAACAGGAGATCCCTTTGGTTCTACAGCGATTACTTCTACACTTGGTTTCTTTTCCTTAAGATACTTGCCGACGCCACTGACTGTTCCACCTGTTCCGACGCCAGCGATAAAGATATCTACTTCGCCGTCTGTATCCTCCCAAATCTCAGGACCTGTAGTCTTATAGTGGGCACGTGGGTTTGCACTGTTGTCAAACTGGCCGGGGATAATAGATCCAGGAATGGACTGGTGAAGCTCTTCTGCCTTTGCGATGGCTCCTTTCATGCCTTTGCTGCCCTCGCTGAGAACAATCTCTGCCCCATATGCCTTCATCATCATTCTTCTCTCAACACTCATGGTTTCAGGCATAACAAGGATTACTTTGTATCCTCTTGCTGTTCCTACAGCTGCAAGTCCTATTCCGGTGTTGCCGCTTGTAGGCTCGATGATAGTGCTTCCGCTCTTAAGAATACCCTTTTCCTCAGCGTCGAGAATCATCTCTTTTGCAATTCTATCTTTGACGCTTCCTGCTGGGTTAAAGTATTCAAGCTTAGCCAGTACTCTTGCCTTAAGATTAAATTCTTTTTCGATTTTCTTCAGTTCAAGAAGCGGAGTACCGCCGATGAGGTTTTCCATTGATGAATAGATATGAGACATGTTCTCCTCCTAATTCCTATTTACTTGGTAGGATTTAGGTAATATAGAACTCTGAGGGGATATTTGTCAACAAAAAATAATGAATAATAAAGTTTTTCTTATTTGCCTTTATGCCTATTCTTTTGCCGCCTAATCTGGAAAGAAATCTGATTCTCTTCTTTTCTTTTGTTCCTTCAATTCTTCATGTTGTTTTTTCAAAGCTTCTTGAACTTTAGTTCCGATACCCTTCTGTCTAATATCTTTCTTCGCTTCTTTAAGTTTTCTTTTAGGATTCTTTATTTCAGGTTTTACCTTTGCGTCTACCTCTGGACTAAACTGTAATTTGTGGTAGTAGTTTTTGATGAATTCAAATTTTTCTTTATCACTGGGTACGGAGCCGAAAGTGACTTTAGCTACATACAGTTTTACATTTTCTACTCTTACAAAAACTCCTACCCGGAATGGTCCTTCATAGAAGACTGTCAAACTTCCACTGCAATCTCTCCCTAGAATATGTATTCTATCCAAGGGAGAGAGTAAGGACTTTATGAAAATGCTGATTTTGACTTAATAAGCGCATTATGCAGTGAATGCTGGAAACCATTGAGAATTTGAAAAGAAATGAAGATCTTTCTCCTTCTAAATTAGATGGAATACAGCTACAAATAATGATCTTGGTGATAGAGAAAAATGATTTAGGCGTATTATTTTGATCCTATTCTTTTTTCTTTTATGATTGTGATGACCAAGACTACTATTGCAGAAAGAAGAGTAGGCTGTACCCATAAGAATCCCGCACTTCCTTTATATGTAATCATTCCCATGGTTGAGGGAGATATGGTCTCCACTAGACTGGAAAGAAGAGAGAAAAAGGCAACTGTCTTAAAGAATATTTTTCTTTTTCTTGTATAAGGGATGATCTCCAGAATAATAAGGGATATGGTGACAGGATAGAGTAGATTAAGGATAGGAACACTGATCTTAAGTATCATATTTAGGCCAAAGTTGCTGAATACCATGGCTGAAAATGCAAATATCATGATCCAGATACTTCTTTTTACTTTAGGAAAGGATGAAGCAAAGAACTCCGATACTGAAGAAAGGAGACTTGTAGAGGTATTGAAACAAGCAACAATGAAAATCAAGGAGATCAGCACATTACCGATTTTCCCAAAGAGAGTTCCAGAAAGCACAGAGAGAAGTTGGGCTCCGTTTGTTGCGTCGGGAGAGATATAAGCTGCCTTTCTTCCTGCTACAGCGAGAAATGAATATACGACTAGAAATGGGATAATGGATAAAAGTCCAGCTATTCTCTCTTCCTTGAGAATAGTATTTTGATCACTGATGCCTAAGTTTTTGATATTAATGGTGATAATGACTCCAAAGACTATGGCTGCAATGGCATCCATGGTCTGATATCCATCGATCATACCAGTGGAAAAAGGAAAGAGTACATACTTCTCACTTGTGGTCAATGTTCCATCGCTTGGGAGCGTCAAAGATCCAAGGAAAAGGATTGTTATCATCACAAGTAAAATTGGACAGAGGATTTTCCCAAGCCTTGATGTAAACTTCTGTGGCTCAAGAGCGATTATTCCTGAAAGGACAAAGAAAACCACTGAATAAAGAATTCTGACGAAAATATTGTTGACTCCAAAGGAAACGGCCACCATTTCATAGCTTGTTCCTGCTGTTCTAGGAATCGCCAATAACGGACCGATTGAAAGATATAAAACAAGAGAAAAGATGAAGCCGAAGACGGGATGAACCTTGTCTCCTAGGCCTCTGAGTCCGGAGCTGTGGCCAACAGCCAATAGTCCTAAGACAGGAAAACCTATTGCCGTGATAAAAAATCCAATCAGTGCAGAGAGAAAGTTTCCACCACTCTCAAGAGCAAGAAATGGAGGAAAAATCAGGTTGCCAGCACCAAAAAACATGCTGAATATTGTCAAAGCCATTAATAGTTTTTTCTTTATATCTAGCTTGTTCATAATACACCTCTTCCTGAGATTTTAAGCCAAATAAGTTATTGTACAAACATTTTTTACTATTTTCGGCTCTTGATGCCTTTTATATTCCTTTTACCATATATTGGCATTGTCACAACGTCCATACTATATGCAAGTTTGTCGTAACCGATGATAGGATACCATTCAAAGATGATTACGCCCTATTCATGTATAATATTTTCGTAAACCTTTTTGTGTTATGCAGAATATCTTTGGAACATGAATACTATTTTAGGGTATTACATAAGAGAGAGAATCGTCAGCTAAATGATGAATGTTTGTTGGATACTATCTCGATGAATTATTAGAACTAAGAAGACTGATTAGTAAATTAATTAACAAGCAATAATATGAAGTCGCATTTACACACGGCATTAATAATGGTAGTGTGAAAATATATTGAACTAAATGATCGATATTCTTGTTTCAGAAGCCTCATTCAAGAGATATAAGAGTGAATTTCTTTACAATAAAGGAGAAAATAAAATGAAAAAAATCGTAATCGCTTTGCTCACATTGGCTTTGTGCTTATCGTGTGCTACAACCTCTGGTGACAGCAAGAGTGTCCTTCTTTTGGTTCCAAGTGCTGAAGGAAGTTACTTCTCTGCAGCTGTTCTCGGTGTAAAGGCACTTGAGGAAAAGTATCCTGGAACAAAGACAAAAGTAGTTGAAATGGGAGCTATTCCTATGGAGAAGGCATCTGCTGCATATGAACTTGAGTGTTACATGCCATTCTTTGAGGAAGGATGCAAGGATGGGAATTATGATCTCATTGTCTGCATGGGAGCAGAGTGTAATGCTGCACTCATCGAAGCGGCGAAGAAGTACCCTGAACAGAAGTTCTTCAGCTGTGATCTTCAGGGTGTCGAAGGATCAGAGCTTGAGACATCTCCTCTTTCAAATGTTTATGGTCTGATGTACAAAAGCAAGGATATTGGATATCTTGCTGGATATGTAGCAGCACAGGTAACACAGAGCAACATGCCTAATGCAAATCCTGAAAAGAAAGTCGGTGTCATAGTAGGTGTTAACTTCCCTGGTTTGAACGAGTACATAGGTTCCTTCTGTCAGGTTTGTGCTGAAGAAGGAGTAGAGGTATATATCGATTACGCAGGAGATTTCATTCCTGATTTCGCACCTGTTGTTGCTGAAAAAGCAAAAGCAATGTACGAAGATGGTGTCGATGTGATTTGGCAGGTTGCAGGAAGCGCAGGTTCTGGTGTATTCACTGCAGCAAAAGAAGCAGGCCGTTACTCTTTTGGTGTTGATTGCGACCAGACAAAGACTGTATCCGACAGTGCTGAAGCAGCAACTATCGTAACATCATTCTATGCTGATTATGCGGCAGCAATAGATGCAACCTTTGCATCGGTTCTTGATGGATCTTTCCATGGAGGAACTTATCCTCTCGTTGGTCTTGCAGAAGGCTTTATCGGTTATGCTCATAATGATCAGTTTGTAGCAATGGCTCCTCAGAGCGTCCAGGATGCTATAACAGAACTTTATGCTGAAGCAAAGAAAGGAACTCTTGATATTTTTAGTGTTATTGACGATCCAGAAGGTTGGGAAGCCTTAAAAGCGGAAGTTGCTCCGAAAAACTAAAATCAAAACCAATTGTATAGATCACCACAAATAAGCGGTGATCTATACAAAAATAATTACAAAAATCTCTTTAGAATATTATCTTTCCCATGTATATGGGCATTGTCTCAGAGTTCTCGCTGTATGCCAGCTTATCGTAGCCTATGATGGAGTAGCCTTTTGACTTATAGAAAGAGATAGCCTTTGTATTTGTGTTCTCCACTTCTAATAGTATTGATTTCGCCTTGTGCAATAGGGCTTCCGTCTCCATTACCTCCATCAGCTTTGATCCTATTCCTTTTCCTCGATTATTCTCATTGAATACTACTATGTTGGCGATGCGGAATCTCTCTCCCCATCCTTCCATTGCACCTTCTGCAAAACCAAGTAAGTAGTCGTTCTCGTCATTGGCAGTATAGAAGACGCTGGAGTTCAGCCAAGAAGAAGCTATTTCGTCTTCCAGTATATATTCTCTTTTGGGCGTGGGCTCATAATATAGCGTTATTCCGCTCTCATCTTCTTTTGTTGTATATTTACCAAAAGAGGAATAGTTTGTTTGGTATCTTTTTTCCCTAAATAATGCAGGGTCTCTCTTTGATATTGTAATCATGCTCTGAAATTATAACCGCAATCGTGGCAATAATAGATTTTTTTAGTAAGCGTGAACCATCCCTTGCTTTTCCAGACATATCCTTTATCGCAGAGTGCTTTGATAAGTGCCATCCACCAGTCAAAAAGAAGGAGAATTAATAGGCCGATACACCATTTGATAGGAATCCATATTAGATAGAACATCCCAAAGACAAGGAACCAGAAGCATCCATGTTTACTACGTTCGTCAGATAACTGAACCCTATAGCTGCCACATTTCGGGCATCTCTTATTAATGCTCATTAATTCCTCCTCTTCACAAAACTTCTCTCATACTTTACCCTTTTTTCATGGGCAATGGTAGAGAAATAGCGGAAAGAATAAAAGAAAACATAAAAAGAGTAATAGTTGGGAAGGATGAGACTATTTCCCTCTTGATCACCGCTCTTGTTTCTGGAGGACATGTCCTTTTGTTGGATATGCCGGGGACGGGAAAGACAAAGCTTGCAAAGAGCCTTTCCAAGAGCTTGAGTCTAGATTTTGGAAGAATTCAGTTTACTCCGGATCTTCTGCCTTCAGACATTCTGGGGTTAAATTATTTCTCCCAGAAAGAAGGTGAGTTTATATTCAGGAAAGGACCGGTATTTACTTCAATCCTTTTGGCAGATGAAATAAACAGGGCAACCCCTAGGACTCAGTCCAGCCTTTTAGAGTGTATGGAAGAACACCAGGTGACAATAGACGGAGAGACAAGAAAGCTTTCAGATCCTTTCTTTGTAATCGCCACTGAAAACCCCATAGAGACAGCTGGAACTTATCCTCTTCCTGAAGCACAGACCGACAGGTTCTTTATGGTCCTTGAAATGGGATACCCGAGTAAAAGCGAAGAAATAGATATTCTATCCCGTTTCTCTATTTCTGATCCTTTAGATACTCTTGGGAGCGTATGCTCAAAAGAAGATCTTGATACAATGAAGAAAGAAGCGGAGGAAGTTTATATACATCCTGATGTTCTTGAATATATTGCATCTATTTCTGAAGCTACAAGAGAAAAAGAAGGCATGGGAATAAGCCCGAGAGGAACCATTGCATTAATGCGCGGAGCAAGAGCTTGGGCCATGCTTGAGGGATATGATTACGTCACTCCTTCCCATGTAAAGAAAGTCGCTCCTCATATTCTTTCCCACAGGATGGGAAAAGATATAAAGAGAGGAAGAAAGGAGATCAAATCTATTCTTTCTTCTCTTCCAGTCCCCACAGAGGAGTGGGAGAAAAGACAGTGATGTTCTTCCTCCTGCCTATTTCTCTGATTGTTCTTTTTATTATTGAAAGAGTCTTTTTTAGAAAGACTTGGAGAAAGGGCCTTGTTGTCAATGTAACGTTTTCAGAGGGCACAATCAGAAGTGGAGACGGCGTTGTAGTCAAGGAGAAAAGCGACAACAGAAAGAGAGTACCTTTATCTTTTTTAAGTGTAGAGTGGAGCTTGGAAAGACTTTGTAGCCAATATAAAGTGGATGACAAGCCATTTGTCGTCTCATCTTCTTTCTCTCTCCCTTCATATAGTTCGGTAAAGAGAAATAAAGAAATAAATGGTCTGAAACGGGGAATTTATACAATTAATAATGGTAAGATTACATCCTCAGACCTTTTTTCTTCAGAGGAGTATTCTTACCCTCTTATTTCTAATTCAACACTTTGCGTCCTACCAGGGAGAAAAATAGCATTCTCTTCTTCTTATGCTTATAGAGGGTTTATAGGGTCAGTGTTGAGCCGAAAGATGAACCAAGAAGATCCTTTTGAGATTAAGGCCATAAGACCATATTTTCCTACTGACAGCATGAGGGTCGTAAACTGGAAGGCCAGTGCCAAGACGGGAAGTCTGAAGGTTAACCAATATGAGTGGACTACAGATGAAAGCGTAATGGTTGCGCTTGATTTATCGAGAGGAAATGAGGAAGAAAGAGAGACATTGATCGAATATGTATCGTCTTTTTCTTCTTTACTCATCGAGAGAGGAGTGTCTCTTTCTCTTTCCAGTAACGGACGCGATTATAAAAACGGAACCATGGTTAAAGTCGGGGAGGGGAGCGGCGGCAGTCATATTGATAGTGTTGACAAGGCGCTCGCTACAATAAAAGTATCTTCCACAGACAGTATGGCTTTTTCAAATCTGTTGGAATTTGCACTTAATAATATAGA